>JAQVJE010000160.1 GCA_028695325.1 Gallionellaceae bacterium | reverse complement strand
GCCATCGCCGATTTCATCATCCACGTCAACGAGAGCCTGTCTGAGCCGGACATGCTGCGCGTCGCCGACACGGTGTGCGCCGACGCCTGCGTCACCAGCGCCTGTGTCTCGCACGACGATCCCCACCTCATCATGGTCAACTACGACGCCCACTGCGCCCGCGCCAGCGACATCGTGCGCAAGGTCAACGACCTCGGCATCCGCGCCCAGGCCGTCGGCATGTGACGCCGCTCAGAAGTGCCAGGTGACCTGGGCGGTCGCCGTGGTGGTGTCGGCGGGGCCGTCCATGATGTCGCGGATGACGCCCAGGCTGAGGTCGATCTGCTCGCTCGGGGTGTACACCATGCCCACCTCGACGTAGCCCATGGTGGCGTCCTGGCTGCGATCCTCGTTGGCCTGCAGGCCGAGGTCCAGCGCCAGTTTCCAGCCCTCGGCGACCGCCCACACCGGGGCCAGCGAGACGCGCCAGAAGTTCCGCCGCACGCCGGGGTCGTCGACCTTGTAGTTGCTGCGCGCCAGTTCGGCGTTGAAGTGCAACTCGCCGAAGGCGGCCTCCTGGCTGACGATCAGGGTCGCCCCATAGGAGGCCTCGCCGGTGCCGAGGCCCTCCTTCTCGGCCGACGCCGACACCGGCAGCAGCACCTCCGGCTTCAGGGCGATGCTCAGCTTGGCCGCCTCGTCCTCGTAGAAACGCCACTTGGCGCCGAAGCCGACGTTACCCCAGCCGCTCGGGTCGCTGACCTGGCGAGCGGCGCCGACGTAGAGATCAAGGGCATCGGCAACGCCGCGCGTATAGGTGACGCCGAAGGCACGGCCGGTCTCGCCGTCGCTGCGACTGTGGTCGTAGCCGACCTCGAGTTGGTTGCCACCGGCACCCTGGGTGCCGGTGTCGTCGGTGATCAGCGGATGAAAGGCCAGGGCCGGGAGCGGCAGGGCAAGCGCGGCGACCAGCGCAGCAGGACGGGCGGTGTTGGGAAGTTGCATGGCGTTCGTCTCCTCTGTGTACAAGGGCCCCGGCAGCGGGGTACAGGTAAGACGATTATCTCAGACTTATTACCGGCCAGCCGAGCGATTCTGCGTGCGCCCTGAGGGTTGCGTCGGGATCGACCGCCACCGGGTGGTGGACCCGCTCCAGCAGGGGCAGGTCGTTGAGCGAGTCGCTGTAGAACCAGCTCTCGGCCACGTCGGCCCAGGCCAGGCCGCGCCCGGCCAGCCATTCGTCGAGGCGGCGCACCTTGCCCTCGCGGAACGAGGGCAGGCCGGCGACGCGGCCGGTGAACTCGCCGCCGGCCTGTTCCGGATCGGTGGCGATCAGGTACGCGACGCCGAGGTGGGCGGCGATGGGCGCGGTGACGAAGCTGTTGGTGGCGGTGATGATCACCCGCACGTCGTCCTTGTGTCGCTCCAGCAGGGCCGGCGCGCCGCTCGCCACCATGGGGATGATGCGGGTGCGCATGAATTCGTCGTGCCAGGCGTCAAGCTGGGCGCGCGGGTGGCGCGCCAGGGGCTTGAGCTGGAAGTCGAGGAACTCGTGGATATCCAGGGTGCCGGCCTTGTACTGGTCGTAGAAGGCCTGGTTGCGCGCCTCGTAAACCTCGCGGTCGAGCACCCCCTGGGCGATCAGGAACTGTGCCCACTCGAAGTCGGAGTCGCCCGCCAGCAGGGTGTTGTCGAGGTCGAACAGGGCCAGGCGCATTTCCATATCCATCAGCGAACTCTAAAATGCCACGAAGTATAGCCGAGCCCATCCCATGAACCTGGTTTCCGCCCACCTGTCCACCGCCTGGTCGACCGCCTTCTGGCTCCTGCTGGCCGGCCTGGCCGTGCTGATGTGGCGGCGGGCGAACTGGGCCATGCTGAAGTCACCGGCCAACCTCAACGTGCTGCTCGGCGCCACGGTCGCCCTGCTCGGCCTCTGGCTGATCAAGGCCGGCATCCGGCCGGGCCTCAACTTCCACCTGCTGGGCGCCACCGCGCTGACCCTGATGTTCCGGCCCTGGTTCGCCATCCTGGCGCTGGGCCTGGTGATCGCCGGCCTCACCGCGGTCAACGGGGAGTTCAACGCCTATCCGGCCAACCTGCTGATGATGGGCGTGCTGCCGGTCACGGTAAGCTGGGCGATCTACCGCATGGTCGACCGCCGCCTGGCCAACCATGTGTTCATCTACATCTTCCTCAACTGCTTCTTCGGCGCCGGCCTCGCCATGGCCTCGGTCGGCCTGGCCTCGACCGCGTACGCCGTCGGCGCCGGCGTTTACAGCTTCAGCTACCTGGCCGACAACTACCTGCCGTTCTATTTCCTGATGGCCTGGGCCGAGGCCTTCGCCACCGGCATGATCATGACCCTGCTGGTGGTCTACCGGCCAGACTGGGTGGCCACCTTCGACGACCGCCGCTACCTGGACTCGGAATGACCGCCCCGGCCGTCTAGGCCAGCTCGGGGGTGATGGCCGCCTTCAGCACCACCTGCTGGTCACCCCGCCGGGTCCGGTTGGTCAGCCAGACCAGGCCGCCCTTCTTCAGGGTGAGCGGGCGCTCCTCACCGCACAACAGCATGGCCGCGACCAGACCCAGGGTGGGCTGGTGGCCGACCACCAGTACGCTGCCGGAGGCGTCCGGCCAGCCGGCCGCGTGCAGCACCTCGACCGGGTCGGCGCCGGGCCGTATCGCCGCCACCGTCTCGAAGCGCCGGCCCAGGCTGGCTGCGGTCTCCTGGGCCCGCGCCGCCGGGCTGGCCAGGACGCGCGCCTCCCGGTCCAGGCGGGCGTCCAGCCAGCCCCCCACCGCCGCCGCCTGTTGGCGGCCCTTGGCGGTCAGCCGGCGCGCCATGTCGTCGACGCCGTCCTCGGCGTCGGCGTGGCGCCACAGTATCAGGTCCATCAAAACCTCCAGATGCGTGACGGGCGAGACGTGACCGTCAAAGCGTGACGCCACGGCGTGACATCAAGGCGCAATGGGGGCGGCGTCCCAGTCACGCCTTCCGCGTCACAAATTTGCCTCACGCATTATTTGTCACGCCTGTGCGTCACGCCTCTCATGAATTGTCGCCGTCGAGCAGGCCGCCGACCCGACCCAGCAGCGAGCCTTCGCCCTGCTGGCGGCCTCCACCCTGCGGCGCCGCGGCGAAGACGCGGTTGGCCAGGCGGGAGAACGGCAGGGTCTGCAGCCAGATCTTGCCCGGCCCGGTCAGCTTGGCGTAGAACAGCCCCTCGCCGCCGAACAGGGCGGTCTTGATGCCGCCGACGAACTGGATGTCGAAGTCGACAGACGGCTGCAGGGCAGCGACGCAGCCAGTGTCGACGCGCAGCACCTCGCCCGCCGCCAGAGTCTTCTCCGCCAGGGTGCCGCCAGCGTGGCAGAACACCATGCCGTCGCCCTCCAGTTTCTGCAGGATGAAGCCCTCGCCGCCGAAGAAGCCGACGCCCAGGCGCCGCTGCAGGGCGATGCCGAGGCTGACGCCCTTGGCAGCGCAGAGGAAGGAATCCTTCTGGCAGATCAGGGTGCCACCGATGCGGGAGAGGTCGATGGGCACGATCTTGCCCGGGTAGGGCGCGGCGAAGGCGACCCGGCGCTTGGCGCCGGCCTGGTTAGCATAGACGGTGGTGAACATGGACTCGCCGGTGAGCAGGCGCTTGCCCGCCCCCACCAACTTGCCGAGCAGGCCGGCCTGGGCGGCCGAGCCGTCGCCAAACACGGTCTCCATCTCGATGCCGTCCTGCATGAACATCATGGTGCCGGCCTCGCCGACCGCCGCTTCGCCGGGGTCGAGCTCGATCTCGACGTACTGCATGTCATCGCCGAAGATGTCGTAGTCGATCACGTCCATGCCCATGTCTGCTTTCCTTTCGTTTGCTGGATGATAGATGCCCCGGATTGCCGGCCGGTTACACCGGCAGCAGGATGAACGAGGCGACGTTCTGGATCACCCGGTTGATGGCCCGGTTGTTCTTGTCCTCGATGATCAGCGCCAGGAGGTCCTGCTGAGCGATCAGCTTGCCGAACTCGCGTTCGAAGCTGAGGTTCTGCTCCGCCTCGCCCATCTCGTTGCTGAGCAGTAGCGGCGTCCCGGCGGCGCTACGCGCCTGGGCCAGCTTCCAGGCCGCTGTCTCAAAGTTGCGGGCGCTGTTGTAAAGGCTCTGTGCGCTCAGCTTATCGGTCAGGTAGAACTCGGTGCGGTGGTCGTAGGCGGCCATGGTCATCACGGTCAGGGCCAGCATGAAGGCGTGCACCCGGTCGCCGGCATGGTCCTCGGCGAAGGCCTGGCGCAGGCTCGCCGCCCAGTCGACGCGGTCGAGGCCGGCGCGGTGCCAGCGCGGCACGGCGTCGAAGATGACGGCCACCGCGCGCTCGACCGACTCGTGCCCGGCCTTGCGGTATTCCTGGGGATTGCGCCGGTACAGCTTGACGGTCAGCCGCTGCAGCCCGGCCAGCACCTCGCGCTGGGCCAGTTCGCTGACCATGTCGATATCGGTCTTGGCCAGGTTGTTGAGCACGAAGGCGCGCCCGGACGGCTGGCCGTCCTTGCGCTGGATGGCGTCGCCGGCGCAGCCCGCCAGGGCCAGCAGGCCGGCCGCGAGCAGCACGCAACGCACCGATGTCAGGCAGTTCAGCATGGCGCGGGATTCTAGCCCCATATCCGTCCGGCCGCCGCGACCGCCCGGCGGGCCGGATTTTTTCCTTACATAACAAATATTTACAACAGCACAAAAATATCGAAAAACTTTATTTGCAAATAAATAACTTGGATTAGGAGGGTTTACCTGCCGTGCTATCCTGCCGGCCACTCGGTAGTCCGAATTTTCCAAACATACTCTCAAGGAGCCAGCATGTCCCGTCTCGTGAAACCCCACGGTGGTGGCGAACTGAAGCCCCTCCTCCTGACCGGCGACGCCCTCGCCGCGGAGAAGGCCCGTGCCCAGTCCCTCAAGCAGGTCAGGATGTCCTCGCGCGAGACCGGCGACCTGATCATGATGGGCATCGGCGGCTTCACCCCCCTGGACGGCTTCATGACC
>JAQVJE010000159.1:2425-5034 GCA_028695325.1 Gallionellaceae bacterium | reverse complement strand
TCCTTAAGCCTGGCTTCAGCTTGCCCGGATAAGTTGTCGCGGCAATCCCGAACTTTGCCGGTCGGGTATTTGTCGGTATGCTCCAACAGTTTTGTAAAAACCATACATGGAACCCAGGGCAACGCGGATCGATCGTCGTCAATGCGAGCGCAGTGCGGCAATCCAGCCTGTCGGCGCAGTCGATGACGCCCGAGGGTTTTTCAGAGACCATGCCCAGATGACCGACCCCGCCGCCCTGCTCACCGTGCACAACCTTGCCTGCGCCCGCGGCGAGCGCACGCTGTTCACAGGCATGGACTTCCGCCTGCGCCAGGGCGAACTGCTCCTGGTGCGCGGCGGCAACGGGCGCGGCAAGACCAGCCTGCTGCGCCTGCTGACCGGCCTGGCCCAGCCCCTGGCCGGCGAGATACGTTGGCGCGGTCAGGCCATCGCCGGCAGCCGCGAGCGCTATCACCGCGAGATGGCCTATCTGGGCCACCTCAACGGCATCAAGGACGAACTCACCCCGGTGGAGAACCTGCGCCTGGCCGCCGAGCTGTCGGGCGCGCCGATGGCCGAGGCGGCCGCCACCCGCGCGCTCACCGAGATCGGCCTGGCCCGCTGCCTCGATCTGCCCAGCCGGGTGCTGTCGTTCGGCCAGCGCCGCCGCGTCGCCCTGGCCGGCCTGGTCAACGCCGGCGCCCTGCTGTGGATCCTCGACGAACCGCTCACCGGCCTCGACGTGCACGGCGTCGCACTGGTCGAGGGCCTGCTGCGCAACCACGTCGACCAGGGCGGGATGGTGGTGATGACCACCCACCAGCCCCTCGCGCTCGACGGCGTCGCCATCGTGCCGCTGCAGGTCGGCCCCGTGCTGACGGCGCCCGAAGCGGTAGCGGAGGAGGAGGCAACATGCTGCGCTTCCTGACCGCCGTCATCCGCCGTGACCTCAAGCTGGCTGCCCGCCGCCGCGGCGACTGGCTGACCTCGCAGTTCTTCTTCGTCATGGTGGTGAGCATGTTCCCGCTCGGCATCGGCCCCGACCCGGCCATGCTCGCCAAGGTCGGCGCCGGGGTGGTGTGGGTGGCCGCCCTGCTCGCCTCGCTGCTGTCGCTGTCGCGCCTGTTCGCCGACGACCACCGCGACGGCAGCCTGGAGCAGATGCTGCTGTCGCCCAACCCGCCGGTCCTGCTCGCCCTCGGCAAGGCCCTGGCGCACTGGCTGATCTACGGCATCCCGCTGCTCCTCATCGCGCCCATCCTCGGCGTGCAGTTCGCCCTGCCGGCCGATGCCATCGCCGTCCTCATGCTGTCACTCCTGATCGGCAGCCCGGTGCTGTCGCTGCTCGGCAGCGTCGGCGCGGCGCTGACCTTGGGCCTGCGCGGCGGAGGGGTATTGTTGACGCTGCTGATCCTGCCCTTGTATGTTCCGGCCCTGATCTTCGGCGCCGGCGCCGTCGACGCCGCCGTGGCCGGGCTGGGCGCGGAGGCCAACCTGTCGCTGCTGGCCGCCTTCATGGTGATGACCCTGCTGGTGTCGCCCTGGGTGGCCGCCGCCGCCTTGAGAGTTTCCATCGAGTAATCATGAACCTAGCCATATTCAAATACGCCGCGCCGATGACCTTCTACCGCCTGGCCGGCCGCATGATCCCCTGGTTCGCCTGGGGTGCCGGCATCCTTACCGCCATCGGCCTCTACATCGCATTCTTCGTGGCGCCGACCGACTTCCAGCAGGGCGAGGCCTACCGGGTCATCTTCATCCACGTGCCGGCGGCCTGGATGTCCATGTTCATCTACCTGGTCATGGCCTTCTGGTCGGCCGTCGGCCTGGCCTGGAACACCCGCCTGTCGTTCATGATGGCGCGCGCCCTGGCCCCTACCGGCATGGTGTTCGCCTTCCTGTCGCTGTGGACCGGCGCCCTCTGGGGCAAGCCCATGTGGGGCGCCTGGTGGGTGTGGGACGCCCGCCTGACCTCGTCGCTGATCCTGTTATTCCTCTACGTCGGCATCATGTCGCTGTGGTCGGCCATCGACGACCCGCGCCGCGGCGACCGGGCCGGCGCCCTGCTCACCCTGGTCGGCGCCATCAACGTGCCGATCATCTACTTCTCGGTGCAGTGGTGGAACACCCTGCACCAGGGTGCCACCATCAGCATGACCAAGGCGCCCAGCATGGCCGCGACCATGCTGATCGGCATGCTGGTGATGGCCTTCGCGGCCTGGTTCTACGCCATCGCCACCTCCCTGGTGCGGGTGCGCGGCATCATCCTGGAGCGCGAGCGCCACACCGAATGGGCGGCCGAGATACTGGAGGGCAAGTGATGCAATGGGCGAGCTGGAGCGAATTCTGGGCCATGGGCGGCTATGGCCTCTACGTCTGGGGCTCCTACGGGGCCGCATTAATCGTCATCCTGATTGAAATCATTTCCCTCCGGCGCGGTCAGAGACAGACCCTGCAACGCCTGAAACGCATGAAGACCTGGGAATCCGAATGAAGACACGCAACAAGAAGCTACTGGCCATCGGCCTGTCCGTCGCCGGTCTGGCCATCGTCGCCATGCTGGTCATGAATGCCTTCCGCAGCAACCTGGTGTTCTTCTTCTCGCCCAGCCAGGTGGCGGCGGGCGAGGC
>JAQVJE010000159.1:0-2325 GCA_028695325.1 Gallionellaceae bacterium | reverse complement strand
CTTCATCCTGATCGCCTACGGCTGCCTGGCCTACGCCTTCCTGACCAACGACTTCTCGGTCGAGAACGTGGCGCGCAACTCCTTCTCGCAGCTGCCGCCGATCTACCGCTTCACCGCCACCTGGGGCTCGCACGAAGGCTCGCTCCTGCTCTGGGTGCTGATCCTGTCGTTCTGGACCACCGCGGTGACGATCTGGAGCCGCCACCTGCCCGAGGACATGGCGGCCCGCGTGATCGGCGTCATGGGCCTGGTCGGCGTCGGCTTCCTACTCTTCCTGCTCTTCACCTCCAACCCCTTCCTGCGTCTTGAACAGGTGCCCATGGACGGCCGCGACATGAACCCGCTCCTGCAGGACCCCGGCATGGTCATGCACCCGCCCATGCTCTACATGGGCTATGTCGGCTTCTCGGTCGCCTTCGCCTTCGCCATCGCCGCCCTGCTGTCGGGCAAGCTCGACGCCGCCTGGGCGCGCTGGTCGCGGCCCTGGACCACGGTGGCCTGGCTGTTCCTCACCCTCGGCATCGCGCTCGGCAGCTGGTGGGCCTACAACGAGCTGGGCTGGGGCGGCTGGTGGTTCTGGGACCCGACCGAGAACGCCTCGTTCATGCCCTGGCTGGTCGGCACCGCCCTGATCCACTCCCTCGCGGTGACCGAGAAGCGCGGCGCCTTCAAGGGCTGGACCGTCCTGCTCGCCATCATCGCCTTCTCGATGAGTTTGCTCGGCACCTTCCTGGTCCGTTCCGGCGTGCTGTCGTCGGTGCACGCCTTCGCCACCGACCCCACCCGCGGCATCTTCATCCTCGGCTTCCTCGGCCTGGTGATCGGCGGCTCCCTGGTGCTGTTCGCCGTGCGCGCGCCCCGGATGGCCTCGGGCGGCAGCTTCACCTGGTTCTCGCGCGAGTCGCTGCTGCTTGCCAACAACGTGGTCCTGGTCGCCGCCATGGGCGCGGTGCTGCTCGGCACCCTCTATCCGCTGTTCATGGATGCCCTCGGCATGGGCAAGATCTCGGTCGGCCCGCCCTACTTCAACGCCGTCTTCGTGCCACTCATGGCCCCGATCCTGTTCCTGGTCGGCGTTGGCCCCCTGGCGCGCTGGAAGCAGGCCAACCTGCCCGACATGGCGAAGCGCCTGCGCATCGCCCTGGCCGTGGCGGTGGCCAGTGCCCTGCTGCTGCCCTTCACCGCCGGCGGCTTCAAGCCCATGGTCAGCATCGGCCTCGCCCTGGCGCTGTGGATCGTCTTCACCGTCCTGATCGGCTTCGCCGAGCGCCTCAAGCACGAGCAGGGCGGCCGGCTCGCCGCCCTGGCCCGCCTGCCGCGCGGCTTCTGGGGCATGCAGCTGGCCCACCTCGGGCTGGCCTGGGTGGTGGCCGGCATCACCCTGGTGTCCGGCTACGAGAGCGAGCGCAACGTCAAGATGAACATCGGCGACAGCACCCAGCTGGCCGGCTACACCTTCGTGTTCAAGGGCGCCAGCGAACATCCCGGCCCCAACTACCAGGCCGCGCGCGGCGAGATCGAGTTGATCCGCAACGGCAAGGCGGTCGCCACCCTGCAGCCGGAGAAGCGCGTCTACAACGCCTCCGGCATGCCGATGACCGAGGCCGCCATCCACTACCGCTTCACCCGCGACGTCTACGCCGCCATGGGCGAGGAACTGGAGGGCGGCGCCTGGACGGTGCGGGTGTTCCACAAGCCCTTCATCAATTGGCTGTGGATCGGTGGCCTGTTCATGGTCATCGGCGGCGGCCTGGCCGCCGGCGACCGCCGCTACCGCATCGCACTCAGGAAGGCCGAGAAGCAGGCCGCCGTGCCACAAGGAGCCCAGGCATGAAACGCTGGCTGCCGCTGATCGTCTTCGCCGTCCTGGCCGGTTTCTTCCTGGTCGGCCTGCAACTCAACCCGCGCGAGGTGCCGTCGCCCTTCATCGGCAAGCCGGCACCCGCCTTCGACCTGCCAGTGATCGGCCAGCCCGGCGTGACCTTCTCGCCGGCACAGAACAAGGGCAAGGTCTGGCTGCTCAACATCTGGGCGCCCTGGTGCGTGTCCTGCCGCCAGGAACACGGCGTGCTGATGCAGCTAGCCCAGGCCGGCGTGCCCATCTACGGCCTCAACTGGAAGGACAAGGACCGCGAGGCCGAGGAACTGCTGGCGCGCATGGGCAGCCCCTACGTCATCACGGTCGACGACCTCAAGGGCAATGTCGGCATCGACTACGGCGTCACCGGCACGCCGGAGACCTTCGTCATCGACAAGGCCGGCATCATCCGCATGAAGCACGTCGGCCCCATCAATGCGGAGAACTGGGAACAGAAGTTCATGCCG
>JAQVJE010000023.1 GCA_028695325.1 Gallionellaceae bacterium | reverse complement strand
TTCGATCCCGAGTATTTGAACAAAATCGTTGATTAGTTGACTAAAACGATCGACAATTGCCAATACCGGAATGAACATGAAAGCGAGGCACAGCAAATGCGGCTAACCACCAAGGGACGTTTCGCCGTCACCGCCATGATCGACCTCGGCCTGCGCCACCAGCGCGGTCCGGTCACTCTGGCGGGCATCAGCGAACGGCAAAAGATCTCTCTGTCCTATCTGGAGCAGCTGTTCGGCCGCCTGCGCCGGCAGGGCATCGTCGACAGCGTGCGCGGCCCTGGCGGCGGCTACTGCCTGGCCAGGCCGATGGAGGAGATCACCGTGGCGGCCATCATCCGCGCCGTCGACGAGCCGATCGACGCCACCCAGTGTGGCGGCCTCGGCAACTGCCATGACGATGAGCCGTGCATGACTCACGAACTGTGGACCGGGTTGACCGCCCACATCTACAACTACCTGGAGTCGGTCAACCTGGCCCAACTGGTGGCCGGCCAGATGGCTTGCCAGGATAAGGCGCAGAAGACCCGCGTGATGGGCGCTGCCGACCTCAAGGTCGCCGTTGCCTGATGGAGCCAAGAACATGCTGAAGACCCCCATCTATCTCGACTATTCCGCGACCACCCCGGTGGACCCGCGGGTGGCGGACAAGATGATCCCCTACCTGACCGAGAAGTTCGGCAACCCGGCCTCGCGTTCGCACTCCTTCGGCTGGGCCGCCGACGAGGCGGTGGAGAAGGCCCGCGAGCAGGTCGCCGCCCTGGTCAACGCCGACCCCAAGGAGATCGTCTGGACCTCCGGCGCCACCGAGTCGAACAACCTCGCCATCAAGGGCGCGGCCCACTTCTACTCCGGCAAAGGCAAGCATCTGATCACCGTGAAGACCGAGCACAAGGCGGTGCTCGACACCTGCCGCGAGTTGGAGCGCCAGGGCTTTGAGGTGACCTACCTGGGTGTCAAGGAAAACGGCCTGATCGACATCGAGGAATTCAAGGCCGCCATCCGGCCCGACACCATCCTGGCCTCGGTGATGTTCGTCAACAACGAGATCGGCGTCATCCAGGACATCCCCCGGCTGGGTGAGATCTGCCGCGAGAAAGGCGTGATCTTCCACGTCGATTCCGCCCAGGCCGCCGGCAAGGTGGACATCGACCTCGGCAGGCTGAAGGTGGACCTGATGTCCTTCTCGGCCCACAAGGTATACGGTCCCAAGGGCATCGGCGCGCTCTATGTCCGGCGCAAGCCGCGCGTCCGCCTGGAGGCCCAGATGCACGGCGGCGGCCACGAGCGCGGTATGCGCTCGGGTACCCTGCCCACGCACCAGATCGTCGGCCTTGGCGAGGCCTTCGCCATCGCCAAGGCCGAGATGCACGCCGAGAACGAGCGTATCCGCATGTTGCGCGACAAGCTCATGAAAGGCGTCTCCGACATCGAGGAGGTGCACGTCAACGGCGACCTGGAGGCGCGCATCGCCGGCAACCTCAACGTCAGCTTCAACTTCGTCGAGGGCGAGAGCCTGATCATGGCGATCAAGGACCTGGCAGTGTCGTCCGGTTCCGCCTGCACCTCGGCCAGCCTGGAGCCGTCCTACGTGCTTAAGGCCCTGGGCCGCAACGACGAACTGGCGCACAGCTCGATCCGCTTCACCATAGGCCGTTTCACCACCGAGGAGGAGATCGACTACGCGGTCAAGTTGCTGCACGAGAAGATCGGCAAGCTGCGCGAGATGTCGCCCCTGTGGGAGATGTACAAGGACGGCGTCGATCTCGACTCGGTGCAGTGGGCGGCGCATTGAAAGGCGGTGACAAAGTGACGAGTGACAGAGTGACGAGTCAGGTTGTGCGGCTACGCCGCGCCTTTCTGTCACTTTGTTACTTTGTCACTTGTCACCGCAGTTAAAGGAGTTTTGTCATGAGTTACAGCGAAAAGGTCCTGGACCACTACGAGAACCCCCGCAACGTCGGGTCGTTCGAAAAAGATGCCGCTGGCGTCGGCACCGGCATGGTCGGCGCGCCGGCCTGCGGCGACGTCATGAAGTTGCAGATCAAGGTCAACGAACAGGGTGTCATCGAGGACGCCAAGTTCAAGACCTACGGTTGCGGCTCCGCCATCGCCTCCTCCTCCCTGGTGACCGAGTGGGTCAAGGGCAAGACCCTGGACGAGGCCATGGCCCTGAAGAACACCCAGATCGCCGAGGAACTGGCCCTGCCGCCGGTGAAGATCCACTGCTCCATCCTGGCCGAGGACGCCATCAAGGCCGCCGTGGCCGACTACAAGCAGAAGCATGGCGGCAGCGGCGAGTACACCGCCTGCCAGCCGTCGAAGGAGAACTGACATGGCCGGCAACACCTGTGCCGCTCCCGCCGGCACGCCGACCGAGATCGGCGTCGGCCCCGCCGACGTCGGCGTCGGTGTGACCCTGTCCGAGCGCGCTGCCGAACATATCCGCAACTTCCTGGTCAAGCGCGGCAAGGGTCTGGGCATCAAGTTGGGCGTGCGCACCTCGGGCTGCTCCGGCATGGCCTACAAGCTGGAGTTCGCCGATGTCGAGGACCCGGAGGACCACAAGTTCGAGTGCCTGGGTGTCGCCGTCTACGTCGACCCCAAGAGCCTGACCTACCTGGCCGGCACCGAGCTCGACTACGTCCGCGAGGGCCTCAACGAGGGCTTCAAGTTTAATAACCCGAACGTCAAGAACGCCTGCGGCTGCGGCGAGTCGTTCAACGTCTGACGGCGGCGCGGAGTGAGGGGAGGGCAGTGAGGGGAAGTCGCTTCATGCCTCACCCCTCGCGCCTCGCCCCGGTCTGAATTTCATGGACTTCAACCAGAACCACTTCGCCCTGTTCGGTCTGACGCCGGCCTTCGCCGTCGACGCCGAGGCGCTCGACCGCGCCTACCGGGATCTCCAGGCCGAGATCCACCCGGACCGTTTCGCCCATGCCGGCGAGGCGGACCAGCGCCTGGCGGTACAGTGGGCGACCCGGGCCAACGAGGCCTACCAGGCCTTGAAGAGCCCCTTCGCGCGCGCCTGCTACCTGCTCGCCCTGCAGGGCATCGACGCCATGGCGCCTGGCCACTCGCCCCTGCCCATGGCCTTCCTGGAGCGCCAGATGGAGGCGCGCGAGGCCCTCGCCGACGCGGTGGTGGCCGCCGATTTCGATGCCCTCGACCGCCTGGAGCGGGCGACCCGTGCCGAGGCCGAGCGCCTACTCGGCGAAGTGGCGGAACTGATCGATTCCCGGCACGACTATGCCGCCGCGGCGGAAGTGCTGCGACAATACCGTTTCCTGGAGAAATTCCTGGCCGACGTCGGCCAGGCTTACGACGAAGTCGAGTGAGGTGTCAGGACTGAGGTGTGCGCACTTACTCCTCACTCCTCACCCCTTACTCCTTTCACTGTATTTAAAATGGCCTTACTGCAAATCGCCGAACCCGGCCTGTCCGCCGCGCCGCACCAGCACCGGCTGGCGGTGGGTATCGACCTGGGTACCACCAATTCCCTGGTCGCCACCGTGCGCAACGGCATCTCGGTGGTGCTCAACGACGAGCGTGGCCGTTCCCTGCTGCCCTCGGTGGTGCGCTACCACGGCGACGGCAGCACGACGGTCGGTTACGAGGCCCACGAGCACGCCAGCGAGGATCCGTACAACACCGTCATTTCGGCCAAGCGCTTCATGGGCCGAGGCATCAAGGATATCCCGGACGTCGCCACGCTGCCCTATCACTTCGTCGACGCCCCCGGCATGGTGCAGCTGAAGACCGTCGCCGGGGTGAAGAGCCCGGTGGAGGTCTCGGCCGAGGTGCTCAAGGTGCTCAAGCAACGTGCCGAGGAGGCCCTGGGGGGTGAGCTGACCGGCGCCGTGATCACCGTGCCGGCCTATTTCGACGATGCCCAGCGCCAGGCTACCAAGGATGCCGCGCGGCTCGCCGGCCTCACCGTCCTGCGCCTCTTGAACGAGCCCACCGCGGCGGCCATCGCCTATGGCCTCGACAACGCCTCCGAGGGCATCTACGCGGTCTATGACCTGGGCGGTGGCACTTTCGACATCTCTATCCTCAAGCTCACCAAGGGCGTCTTCGAGGTCCTCGCCACCAACGGCGACTCTGCCCTGGGTGGCGATGACTTCGACCGCCGCATCTACTGCTGGGTGCTGGAGCAGGCTGGCTTGCACACCGTTGGCGACCACGACAAGACCATGCTGATGGCGAAGGCGCGCGAGGCCAAGGAGCATCTGACCGACCACCCCAGCGCGCAGATTACCGCCGTCCTGGCCACTGGCCAGCTGATCGACATGACCCTCAGCGAGGCAAAGTTCAACGAGCTCACCGCCAGCCTGGTGAACAAGACCCTGCAGCCCTGCCGCAAGGCCCTGCGCGACGCCGGCCTGAGCGCCGCCGAGGTCAAGGGCGTGGTCATGGTGGGTGGCTCGACGCGAGTGCCGCGAATCCAGGCTGCCGTGGGCGAGTTTTTCGGTCAGACCCCCCTCACCAACCTGGACCCGGACAAGGTAGTCGCCCTGGGTGCCGCGATTCAGGCCAACGTCCTGGCCGGCAACAAGCGCGAGGACGACTGGCTGCTGCTCGACGTGGTGCCCCTCAGCCTGGGCATCGAGACCATGGGCGGTCTGGTGGAGAAGATCGTGCCGCGCAACAGCACCATTCCGGTCGCCCGCGCCCAGGATTTCACCACCTACAAGGACGGCCAGACCGCCATGAGCATCCATGTGCTCCAGGGCGAGCGCGAACTGGTGTCCGACTGCCGCAGTCTGGCCCGTTTCACCCTGCGCGGCATCCCGGCCATGGTGGCCGGGGCGGCCCGTATCCGGGTCACCTTCCAGGTCGACGCCGACGGCCTGCTCGCGGTCACCGCACGGGAGACCGGCTCCGGCGTCGAGGCACATATCGAGGTGAAGCCCTCCTACGGTCTGACGGACGACGAGGTCGCCCGCATGCTGCAAGAATCCTACGCCCATGCCCGCGAGGACGTGGATGCCCGCCAGTTGGCCGAACTCAAGGTCGACGCCCAACGCCTGATCGACGCCACCGAGGCGGCCCTGGCGGAGGACGGCGCCCTGCTTTCGGCCGATGAACGGGTCGCCGTCGAGGCGCTGATAACCAATCTGTCCGGCCAGTTGCCATCTGGCGACCAGGCCGCCATCAAGCGCGCCACCGAGGCCTTGAACCGCGGCACGGTCGAATTCGCCGCCCGCCGCATGGATGCCAGCGTCAAACGCGCGCTGGCTGGACACAAGATCGACGAGATAGGAATGTAACGATGAGCCATATCGAGCCGGAATTCATCCGTTCCCTGCAAGCCCGCCTGGACAACCACCCAATCTACGGCGCCCTGGAGACGCTGGACGACCTCCGGGTGTTCATGCAGCACCATGTCCATTCGGTGTGGGACTTCATGTCCCTGATCAAGTATCTGCAGCACCATGTCGCGCCGGCCCGCTGGCCCTGGGTGCCTGGTCCGGACGCCGAGGTGCAGCGCTTCATCAACGAACTGGTCCTGGAAGAGGAAACCGACCAGAACGCCCCCGGCCAGGCGACCGCCTTTGCCAGCCACTTCATGCTGTACATCTCGGCCATGCGCGAGGTGGGGGCCGACGCCGAGCAGATGCTGCATTTCGTCGACCGGGTGGTGCGGGACGGCATCCATGCCGCCCTCGACAGTGGCCAGGTGCCGGCGCCGGCGGCTGCCTTCAACCGCACCACCTTCGGTTTCATCGACGCCGGCAAGCCGCACGAGGTGGCCGCCGCCCTGGCCCTCGGCCGCGAGCACATGATCCCGCCGATGTTCCGCGCCTTCCTGGCCCGCATGGCGATCAGCGAGGCGCAGGCGCCGATCTTCTATTTCTACCTCAACCGACACATCCACCTCGACGAGGACTTCCACGCCCCGCTGTCGTTGCGCCTCATGGAGGCGCTGTGCGGCGGCGACCCCGTCAAGCTGGCCGAGGCCAAGGCGGCCGGCACGCGCGCCGTCGACGCCCGCCTCGCCTTCTGGGACGGTGTCCTCGCCAGCCTGCCCAGTCGCCGCAAGGAAGCCGCCTGATGCCGCAGCTGATCGTCCTCCCCCACGTCGAGCTGTGTCCCGACGGTGCCGTGATCGAGGCCAGGAAGGGCGTGTCCATATGCGACACCCTGCTGGACAACGGCATCGAGATCGAGCATGCCTGCGAGAAGTCGTGCGCCTGCACCACCTGCCACGTGGTGGTGCGGGAAGGTTTCGACAGCCTGCCGGAAGCCAGCGAGATGGAAGATGACCTGCTCGACAAGGCCTGGGGCCTGGAGCCCACCTCGCGCCTGTCCTGCCAGGCGGTGATGGGCGATGAGGACGTCGTGGTGGAAATACCCAAGTACAGCATCAACATGGTGAAGGAAGGAGGCCACTGATGAAATGGACCGATACCCTTGACGTCGCGATCGCCCTGGCCGAGCACCACCCCGACGTCGATCCCCGCTTCATCCGCTTCACCGATCTGCACCGCTGGGTGATGGAGCTGCCGGGCTTCGCCGACGACGCCAACCGTTCCGGCGAGAAGATACTGGAGGCCATCCAGCAGGCCTGGATCGAGGAGGTCGACTGAGAGGCCGTCCGCGTGGCAGGACAAACGGCGCCCACGGGCGCCGTTTTGGCGTTCAGCGCAGGATGACGATCCAGATCGGCAGGGTGATCAGGAAGCCGAGGCTGCTCCACGCTGCGGTGAGGGCGGCGGCGCGGGCGTCGAGGTGGAAGCGGTCGGCGAACGAGGCCGCCATCAACATGGTCGGCATGGCCACCTCAAGGAGCGCCGCCACCTGTGCGTCGGCCAAGGGGTGAAACAGTTGGCGTGCCAGCAGCCAGACCAGCAGGGGCGCCACCACCAGCTTGACGGCCACGGCGACCGCCACCGGTGGGCAGGGCCGCAGCCTGCCCCACGGGATGGAAAGGCCGAGGGCGAACAGCATGATCGGGATGGTGGCCTGGCCGATCAGCTTGGCCGCCTTGATCAGCGGTTCGGCGTCGATGCCGGCGAAGTTGACCGCGAAGCCGAGCAGGAAGGCCCATACCGGCGGCAGGGTGAGAACGATGCGGAACAGGCTGTGGCCGTGGCCGCCCGCGTGACCGAGCCGGGTGGCGATCCACACCCCCAGGGTCCACAGTATGGGCGTCGAGGCCAGCACGTCGGCGAAGGCGGCGTAGCTGCCGCCCATGTCGCCGTACAGGAAGGTGAGGGTGGGGTAGCCCATGAACAGCACGTTGCCGAAGGTGCCGGCGAGCAGGATGGCGGCCTTGGTCTGGCGAGAATAGGGGGCCCCGAGTGGCGAGCGGAACAGCAGGAGGTAGAGCAGGCCGCCGCTGACGAAGATGCCGGCGGCGGTGATCGGCGGCACAGTGAGCAGCTGCGGCGTGACCTCGGCCTGGGCCGAGAGGGCAAACAGCAGGGGCGGCGCGAAGACGTCCACCACCAGGCGATTCAACTGGATGCGCAGGGTGTCGGCCGGGTACTGCGGACGGTAGCGCACCCACAGGCTGCCGGCGGCGACCAGGAGGGCGATGGGCAGCCACACCTGGAGCAGCAGGTCGGCGAGGAAGGCGGGGGTCATGAACGTGTGGTCGGGCGCAGTCTGCGGCGAGGATAGCAGGGGGAAACGGCTCTTCAATAAATTTTATTGGCCGAATATTAGGACCTACTTATACTTTTTTTTAATTGCTGTCACGTGTGTGGGTTGGTGGATAATGCGCCGCGAGGCGCGTAGACGCCGTTTCAAGACTCTGCTGAGGAGAATGACATGTTAAAGGCCGTGGTTGGTTTCATCGTGGGCATCGTGGTCGTGGCCGTAGGGGGCTATCTGATGATGCCCAGCCTGATGTTCAACGAGGTGCAGAGTCCGTTCGGTTTCGAGGAGACCATCGCCCGTATCCAGCACAACATCGCCGACAGCCCGGAACTGAAGGAAAAGGGCTGGGCCATCTCCGGCCTGCGCAACCCGGCCCGCGCCGTGCAGACCGACGGCGGCAACGTCCTCCCGGTCATGATGGTGGAGGTCTGCTCGACCAAGTATTCCGGCCCCATCCTCAGGGAAGACACCGTGCGCTTCCTGTCCATCCTGATGCCCTGCAAGATCTCCATTTACAAGAAGCAGGACGGCAAGACCTACATCGGCACCATGAACGCCGGCCTGATGGGCAAGTTCTTCGGGCCCCTGGTCGGGGAGACCATGGGCAAGGTGGCCCAGGACCAGAAACTGTTCCTGATCATGGACCCGACCAAGCCGGCCCCGCCCATGATCATGCCTAGCGCGGCTCCGGCCGGCGGTGGTGGCGGCGCGCCCGCGGGCGGTTGCTGATCCCGCACAGACGCTGCGGAGGCGGCCTGGATGTCGCCTTCGCCCCAGTGAATCTTCATCGAGCACCGCTCTGAAGAAAGGCAAGGAAGAACCATGCGAGCCAAGCATCTATTGCTCCTGACCCTGTTCGCCGGCGCGACCGCCTGGTCGGCCCTGGCGGCGGCCAACACCGCGCCCTCCGGCGCGGCGTCGGTCGAGCCCTCACCCGACTATCCCAAGATGACGATGCCGCCGCCGGAGGTGAAGCCCCCGGTCGCCAAGCCTTCGAAGTCCACCGCGGACCACAGCAAGTTCAAGGAACTGCAGGTCGACTTCAAGAGCGGCCCCGAGGTCACCGCGGCCTGCCTGAAGTGCCACACCGAGGCGGCCAAGCAGGTCCAGCACACCAAGCACTGGACCTTCGAGTTCAAGAATCCGCAGACCGGCCAGATGCTGGGCAAGCGGCACATCATCAACAACTTCTGCACCTCGATCTCGTCGAACCAGGAGTTCTGCTCGGCCTGCCACGTCGGCTACGGCTGGAAGGACAACAGCTTCGACTTCGCGGCCCAGGACAAGGTGGACTGCCTGGTCTGCCACGAGAAGACCGGCACCTACCGCAAGCTGCCCGGCTGGGCCGGCCATCCGGTCTACCAGGATGTCGAGTTCCCGCCCCATTCCGGCAAGATCGTCAAGGCCGTCGACCTCAAGGCCGCGGCCCAGAGCGTGGCGAAGAGCGGCCGCAACAACTGCGGCGCCTGCCACTTCTTCGGCGGCGGTGGCGATGCCGTGAAGCACGGCGACATCGACACCTCCCTGTCCAACCCGGGCAAGTACCTGGACGTCCACATGGACAAGGACGGCCTCAACTTCAGCTGCGGCGAGTGCCACAAGACCAGCGGCCACGAGGTGCCGGGCAGCCGTTACGCGGTCACCGCCAAGGACGAGGGCGGCAAGGCGCACATGCGCGGCAAGGAGGACAAGAACCCGGCCACTTGCCAGGCCTGCCATACCAACGCCCCGCACAAGCACCATGCCCGCCTGAACACCCATGCCGAGAAGATCGCCTGCCAGACCTGTCACATCCCCGAGTTCGCCCGCGGCAAGGCGACCAAGATGATGTGGGACTGGTCCACCGCCGGCAAACTGGACAAGGACGGCAAGCCGTTCACCACCAAGGCCCCCAACGGCCAGGTGGCCTACGACAGCAAGAAGGGTGACTTCCGGTACGAGGCCAACGTCATCCCGACCTACGTCTGGTTCAACGGCACCGTCAACTACACCCTCGCCGACACCAAGCTGGACCCGAGCAAATTGGTGCAGATCAACCGCTTCGAGGGCAGCGCGAGCGACGGCAAGTCGAAGATCTGGCCGATCAAGGTGTTCTCCGGCAAGCAGCCCTATGACAAGGCCACCAACCAGTTGCTGATCCCGCACACCTACGGCGGCGAAGGCGACGACACCGCGTTCTGGAAGGTGTTCGACTGGAACAAGGCCCTGGAGGCCGGCATGCGCTCGGTGAACCAGAACTTCAGTGGCGAGTACGGCTTCGTCAGCACCGAGATGTACTGGCCGATCACCCACATGGTGGCGCCCAAGGACGATGCACTGAGCTGCGCGCAGTGCCACCAGCCCAGCATTGGCGTCGGCCGTCTGGACGGCGTGCCTGGTGTCTACATGCCCGGCCGCAGCGCCAACAAGCTGCTCGACACCGCCGGCTGGACCTTCGCCCTGCTGACCCTGCTCGGCGTGCTCGGCCATGGCGCCGGCCGCATCTATGCCGCCAAGAAACAAGGAGCCAAGCATCATGAGTAACAGGATCTACGTCTTCAAGGTCTTCGAGCGCTTCTGGCACTGGTCGCAGGCGCTGCTGATCATTGCGCTGCTGGTCACCGGCTTCGAGGTCCACGGCAGCTACAAGCTGCTCGGTTTCGCGACCGCGGTGGACACCCACACCACCCTGGCCTGGACCCTGGTGGGCCTGTGGGTGTTCGCGATCTTCTGGCACTTCACCACCGGGGAGTGGAAGCAGTACATCCCGACCCTGCAGAAGGTGGACGCCATGGTGAAGTTCTATGCCTACGGCATCTTCACCAACGCCCCGCACCCATTCAAGGCCACCACCCTGAAGAAGCACAACCCGCTGCAGCGGCTGGCCTACCTGGGCGTGATGCTGTTCATCGGGCCGCTGATCTGGTTCACCGGCTGGTTCTACATCTTCCACGACAAGTGGGTCGAGTGGGGCTGGGACCAGTACCTCTCGCTGGAATGGGTGGCCTTTTTCCACACCGTGGCGGCCTTCATGATGCTGATCTTCCTGATCGCCCACGTCTATCTGACCACCGCCGGCCACACCCCGACCTCGCACATCAAGGCGATGATCACCGGCTGGGAAGAGACCGACTAAGACTCGCGTCCCGAGCAGGACGGGAGGGGCCCGGACGCCGCAAGGCGCCGGGCCTTCTCGTTTTTGGGAGCGAAGGCGTGTCGGATTACCTTGCGGAGCGTGCGGCGACGTCCCGCAGGAGCGGCAGGTACTGCCCCCAGCCGGCCAGCGGGCCGACGTGGGCGAACACCACGACGCCGTGCTTGTCGAGGACGTAGCTGGTTGGGAAGGCCATGGCGACCGTGCGGTCCGCCAAGCGGCCGCCATCCGCCAGCAACAGGTCGCTGTCACGGCTGCCGGTCATGCCGGAATCGAACAGCGGCAGGGCGGGCGATATCCTGCGTGCCCAGGCGCTCGCCGTCGCGAAGTTTTCGCGCACCTGGATGAAGGCAAAGCGGATGTCGCGCGCACCCTTGAGCGCGTCGACCAGCCTGGCCAGGTCCGGCATCTCGCGCTGGCAGGGTGGGCACCAGGAGCCCCAGAAGTGCAGCACCACCACCTTGCCGCGCAGGCTGGACAGCTTGACCGGCCTCCCCCTGGCATCCTTGAGCAGGAGGTCGGGGAAGCGCTGGCCGGGCAGGGTGCCGGTCTTCGCCTTGGCCGCTGCCGCGGCCGTCTTGTAGGGGCCCCAGGCTCGCACCCATTCGGCCTCGCTGAGGATCACGCTGTTGTCGCGCGCGTAGACCAGGCAGCGCTGCCTGGTGTTGGCCTGGCAGTTGGCCAGGGCCTCCTGTTCCGCCAGGACAGTGCTGGCCGCCTCGGCGGATGAATGGCCCCAGGCGCCGCCGGGGGCGATGGCGAAGGCGCGCGGCGGCGGGATGGCGAGGAACTGCCGGTAGCCATCGCGGCCGCGTCCATCCAGATGGGGCACGGTGTCGACGTCGCCGACCTTGGCGGCGGTGGCCGCTGTGGCCGCTGTGGCCGCTGTGGCGAGCAGGGCGGTGATGAGCAGGCGGGGCATGGCGCCGATTATAGAGTCATTCCGTCGCCTCGCCGGGCATCAGCTCCTGGATCTTGCGGGTCAGGGTATTGCGGCCCCATCCGAGCAGGTTGGCCGCCTCGATGCGGCGGCCGCCGGTGTGGTCGAGGGCGACCCGGATCAGGGTGCGCTCGAACTCGGCCGTGAGGTCGTCGAGGATGCTGGCCTCGCCTCGCGCCAGGCGGCCCTGGGCGGTGCGTGCCAGGGCATCGGCCCAGTCGAGCGCAGTCACGGTTGGTTCCTGGAGGGCGTCCGGAGGCAGGTCCTTGGCCTCGATGACCTGGCCGGGGGCCATCACGGTTAGCCAGTGGCAGAGGTTCTCCAGTTGGCGTACGTTGCCGGGGTAGGGCAGGGAGGCCATCGCCTTGATGGCCTCCTCGGACACCTGCTTTGCCTCGACGCCCAGTTCGCGCGCGCTCTTCTGCAGGAAGTGACGCACCAGCAGCGGGATGTCCTCGCGCCGTTCGCGCAGGGCTGGCAGCTTGATGCGGATGACGTTGAGGCGGTGGAAGAGGTCCTCGCGGAACTGGCCCTGGCGCACCCGCTCCTCCAGGTTCTGGTGGGTGGCGGCGATCACCCGCACGTTGACCCGCACGGGCGAGATGCCGCCGACCCGGTAGAACTCGCCGTCGGCCAGCACGCGCAAGAGGCGGGTCTGCAGCTCGGCCGGCATGTCGCCGATCTCGTCCAGGAACAGGGTACCGCCGTCGGCCTGCTCGAAACGGCCCCGGCGCGAGGCGGTGGCGCCGGTGAAGGCGCCGCGCTCGTGGCCGAACAGCTCGGACTCCAGCAGGTCGCGCGGGATGGCGGCGGTGTTGAGGGCGATGAAGGGCTTGTCCTTGCGCGGGCTGTGGCGGTGCAGGGCGTGGGCGACCAGCTCCTTGCCGGAGCCGGTCTCGCCGGTGATCAGCACGGTGGCGTGGGAGTGGGCCAGGCGGCCGATGGCGCGGAAGACGTCCTGCATGGCCGGGGCCTGGCCGAGCATGCCCTGGCTGGCGGCGGCCAGTTGGCCGTCGTTGCTTTCCTCGCCATGGCCGCCCTCTTCCAGGGCGCGATGGATCAGGGCGAGGGCGTGGTTGATGTCGAACGGCTTCGGCAGGTACTCGAAGGCGCCACCCTGGAAGGCGGAGACGGCGGAATCGAGGTCGGAATAGGCGGTCATGATGATGACCGGCACCTTGGGCTGGCGGGCTTTGAGACGGCTCATGAACTCCAGGCCGTCCAGGCCGGGCATGCGGATGTCCGATAGCACTGCGCCGGCGCTGTCACTCTCCAGGGCCATGAGGGCCTCCTCGGCCGATTCGAAGATGCGGTAGGGTAAGTTTTCTCGCTTCAGGGCCTTTTCGAATACCCAGCGGATGGAGCGGTCGTCGTCGATGATCCAGACAGGTTTCATGCGGGTTCCCCGGTGAGGAGTGAGGGGTGATGCGTGAGGGGGTGGGATGCATTCACGGTTTTTCTACTCGTTCCTGACTACTCACCCCTCACTTGATGGGCAGATAGATGGAAAAACAGGTGAAGCCCGGCTCGCTCACCATGTGGATGGTGCCTTCATGGCGCTGCACCAGGCTCTGTGCCAGGGTGAGGCCGACGCCGGTGCCGTTCTCGCGTCCGGACACCAGGGGAAAGAAGACCTTGTCCTGCATCTCCTCCGGGATGCCGGGGCCGTAGTCGACAATATCGATGCGGGCGGCCAGCTTCCAGCGCTTCATGGCCAGGGTGACCTGGCGGCTGATGCGGGTGGCGAACTTCACCCGGCCCTCGCCATCGACTGCCTGGGCGGCGTTGCGGGCGATGTTGAGGACGGCCTGGATGAGCTGCTCCTGGTCGCCCTGGATGTCGGGCACGCTGATGTCGTAGTCGCGCTCGACGGCGAGGCCGGGAAACTCTGCCTGCAGCAGCTGGCGCACCCGCTCCAGCACCTCGTGCAGGTTGACCGGGCGAATCTCCGGCCGCTTGGCCGGGGTCAGCCAGCGGTCGAGCAGGCCCTGCAGGCGGTTGGCCTCCTGGATGATCACCTGGGTGTACTCGGACAGGTCGGCGCCGTTCAGCTCCGCCTCCAATAGCTGGGCGGCGCCGCGAATGCCGCCGAGCGGGTTGCGGATCTCGTGGGCGAGCTGCTTGAGCAGCATCTGTACCGTTTGGGCTTGGGCCATGGCCTGCTCGTCGCGGGCGATCCTAACGCTGCCGACGGCGGAATGGAATTCCAGCACCAGTGCGCTGGCCTCGCCCTCCAGCGGCGAGATGGTCAGGTTGAGGGTCAGGCTCTGCTCGCCCGACTCGATCGGCATGTGGTGCTCGGTGAAGCTGACACCTTCCTGCAGGGCGGCATCCATGGCACGCACCAATTCGGTGCGCTCCCTCAGGATCGCCGACAGGGGGCGGCCGACGGCATGGTGGGCCGAAATGCCGAACAGGTTCTCGGCCGCCGGGTTGATGTGGAGGATCACCCGCCGTTCGTCGAGGATGATGACGGCGGTGGCGAGTATGTCTATCCCTGGTATGGAAGGGTTCATTGCGGGTGCCCGATGGTTGCCCTCCAAAGGGTAGCAAGAAGTGCGCCACGCGCGCCTTATTTGAAACGGGCCAGTTCCGAGTCCAGCATCTCGATGTTCTTCTCGTGCAGGCGCAGGCTTTCTTGCAGCCTGGCGCGCTCGGCGGTGCCGCGTGGCTTGCCGTCGGCGAGGCGGGCGCGCACCGCGGCGAGGGCCTCCGCCTCACCCTTGCGCTCTTCCAGCAGCAGGCTGCGGCGCACCTGGTCGCGGCGGCCCTGGGTGCCGGGATCGACGCGCGGGAAGCCGGCCGGTCTGGCCGCGTTGCCGTGCTTGGCCGGTGCGCTGATCACATGGCCTTTGCCGTCGTCGAGGTACTTCACCGCGCCGGGGCGATAGCGGTCCGAGAAGGTGACGTTGCCGTCGGCGTCGACGTACTTGTAGACGGCGGCCAGGGTTGGCTGGGCCAGGCCGGCGAGCAGGACGGCGATGAGGGTCTTCGACATGACGCGAGTGTACAGGCTGGGGCCGGGCAAACAAAAAGGGGCGGCCGCGGCCGCCCCTTGATGTGCGCTATTCCGGGCTCAGACGGAATAGTACATGTCGAACTCGACCGGATGGGTGGTCACCCGGACGCGGTTGACCTCCTGCATCTTCAGCTCGATGTAGGCGTCGATAAAGTCGTTGCTGAAGACACCGCCCTTGGTCAGGAACTCGCGGTCCTTGTCCAGGGCGTCCAGTGCCTGATCCAGGCTGTGGCAGACGGTCGGGATCTTGGCCTCTTCCTCGGGCGGCAGGTCATAGAGGTTCTTGGTCGCCGGGTCGCCCGGGTGGATCTTGTTCTGGATGCCGTCCAGGCCGGCCATCATCAGGGCTGCGAAGCACATGTACGGGTTGGCGATCGGGTCCGGGAAGCGGGTCTCTACGCGGCGCGCCTTGTCGCTGGCCACGTGCGGGATGCGGATGGAGGCGGAACGGTTGCGGGCCGAGTAGGCCAGCATCACCGGGGCCTCGTAGTGCGGCACCAGGCGCTTGTAGGAGTTGGTGCCCGGGTTGCAGATGGCATTGAGGGCGCGGGCGTGCTTGATGACGCCGCCGATGTAGTACAGGGCCAGTTCGGACAGGCCGGCATAGCCGTTGCCGGCGAACAGGTTCTTGCCGTCCTTCCAGATGGACTGGTGCACGTGCATGCCGGAGCCGTTGTCGCCGACGATGGGCTTGGGCATGAAGGTGGCGGTCTTGCCGTAGGCGTGGGCGACGTTGTGGATCACATACTTCTGGATCTGGGTCCAGTCGGCGCGCTTCACCAGGGTGCTGAACTTGGTGCCGATCTCGCACTGGCCGGCGGTGGCTACTTCGTGGTGGTGTACTTCCACCGGCACGCCCATTTCTTCCAGGGCCAGGCACATGGCGGAACGGATGTCCTGCAGGGAGTCGACCGGCGGGACCGGGAAGTAGCCGCCCTTGACCTTGGGGCGGTGGCCGATGTTGCCGGCCTCGCCTTGCTCGCCGGTGGACCAGGCGGCCTCTTCGGAGCGGATCTTGACGTGGCAGCCGGACATGTCGTCGCCCCAGGTGACGGAGTCGAAGATGAAGAATTCGGGTTCCGGGCCGAAGTAGGCGGTGTCGCCGATGCCGGTGGACTTGAGATACGCTTCGGCGCGCTTGGCGATGGAACGCGGGTCACGGTCGTAGCCCTTGCCGGTGTCGGGCTCGATGACGTCGCAGGTCAGGATCAGGGTGGGCTCGTCGAAGAAGGGGTCGATGTTGGCGGTGTCCGGGTCCGGCATCAGCAGCATGTCGGAGGCCTGGATGCCCTTCCAGCCGGCGATGGAGGAGCCGTCGAAGGCGTGGCCGTCGGTGAACTTGTCCTCGTCGAAGGCGGAGACCGGCACGCTCACGTGCTGTTCCTTGCCCTGGGTGTCGGTAAAGCGGAAATCGACGAACTTGACGTCGTTTTCCTGGATCATCTTCATTACGTCGGCGACCGCCATTTTTGACTCCTAAATCACGGATTGAACAGGTTCGTGTGTGCAATAACACCGGGCTAAGACCTAGCACGCGGCATGCCAGCCCCTGAATCGGCGCCAGGCATTGTGCCACAAGGCCTGTGGGCCGGAATCGTATTTTCGCCGCACCGAAATGGTGCGGTTGTGCACGGAAATGGTGCGACATACGGTCGGCGCGGCTGACGTACAATCGCGGCGACCGATTTTACTGGATCGACCATGACCGACCGCTATGCCGTATTCGGCCACCCCATCGGCCACTCCAAGTCGCCGCGCATCTATGCCGAGTTCGCTCGCCAGACCGGCCAGGACCTGAGTTACGAGGCCATCGAGGCGCCGCTGGACGGCTTCGCCACCAGCGTGCTGGCCTTCCGCGCCGCCGGCGGGCGCGGCGCCAACGTCACGGTGCCGTTCAAGGAGCAGGCCTACGTCCTGGCGACGGAGCGCAGCGAGCGGGCCGATGCCGCCGGCGCCGCCAACACCCTGACCTTCGACGGCGACGCCATCCTGGCGGACAACACCGACGGCACCGGCCTGGTCAACGACCTGGTCGGCAACCTGGGCGTCGACCCAGCAGGCCGCCGCATCCTGCTGCTGGGCGCTGGCGGCGCCGCCCGCGGGGTCGGCTTGCCGCTCATGGCGCGACGCCCGGCCGAGCTCTATATCGCCAACCGCACCGCCTACAAGGCGCGTGAGCTGTCGGCCCGCTTCGACTGCTATGGCGGCGGCTTCGACGCCCTGGAAGGGCGCCGTTTCGACCTCGTCATCAACGCCACTGCCGCCAGCCTGGCCGGTGACCTGCCGCCCCTGCCGGACGACATCTTCGCCGATGGGGCGCTCGCCTACGACATGATGTACGGACGCGACACCCCCTTCCTGGCCTTTGCCCGTGCCCGCGGCGTGCGCACTGCCGACGGCCTCGGCATGCTGGTCGAGCAGGCCGCCGAGGCCTTCCGGCTGTGGCGCGGCGTGCAGCCGCAGACCGCGCCGGTGATCGCCTTGCTGCGGGACTGAACGCCATGCGCTGGATCTGGCGGGGTGGCCTGGTCGCCCTGGTGCTCGTCCTCTATCTGCAGCTGGGCTACCTGGCCGGGGTGCTCTGGTGGAGTCGCTTCAACCCCGCCAACACGGCCTTCATGGAGGCCGGCCTGGCCCGCCTGCAGGAGAAGAAGGGGCCGGAGGCCGAGTTGCGCCACCGCTGGGTCGACTACGACCATATTTCAGGCCACCTGAAGCGCGCGGTGGTCGCTGCCGAGGACAGCCGCTTCCTCGACCACAACGGCTTCGACTGGGTGGGCATCGAGAAGGCGGTGGAGAAGAACCTGCGGAAGGGCCGCATCGTCGCCGGCGGCTCCACCATCAGCCAGCAACTGGCCAAGAACCTCTTCCTGTCGTCCTCGCGCAACCCGCTGCGCAAGGTGCAGGAGGCGGTCATCACAGTGATGATCGAGCAGATCTGGACGAAGCGCCGCATACTCGAGGTCTACCTCAACGTGATCGAGTGGGGCAACGGCATCTATGGCGCCGAGGCGGCGGCGCGGCGCTACTTCAAGACCACGGCGGCCAGGCTCGCGCCGTACCAGGCCGCCCACCTGGCGGCCATGATTCCCAATCCGCGCTATTACGAGACGCACCGTTCGGCGCGCGGGTTGTTGCGGCGGCAGGCCATCATTGTCGACTACATGTGGGACGCCGCCGTACCGAAATAAGCCAGCGCCGCCCATCCGGCAGGGTAAAATCCGCCCCGCCCGAGAGGAAGCAACATGGACGACGAGCACGAGGACAGGACGCGGGAACACGTCGAGGACAGCCTGGAGCAGGTGATGGGACTCATCGCCCGGCACAAGCTGGTGGAGTCGCTCGTCCATAAGCAGGACATGCCTCGCCATGACCTGGTGGAGAGCCTGGTGCACAAGCAGAATCTGGTCGAGCTGACCAAGAAGCTCGACGACCTGCACCCGGCGGACGTCGCCTACATACTCGAGGCGCTGCCCCTGGAAGACCGCCTGCTGGTCTGGGACCTGGTCAAGGCCGAGCGCGACGGCGAGATCCTGCTGGAGGTCTCCGACGCGGTGCGGGAGACCCTGATCGAGGCGATGGACAACCGGGAACTGGTGGCTGCCGCCGCCAGCCTGGATACCGACGAGATCGCCGACCTGGCGCCAGACCTGCCCAAGGACGTGGTGCAGGAGCTGATGAAGTCGCTCGATCACGCCAAGCGGGCGCAGGTCGAGTCCTCCCTGTCCTATGACGAAGAGTCGGTTGGCGCCCTGATGGACTATGACTTCGTCACCATCCGGGCCGACGTCACCCTGGAAACGGCACTACGCTATCTGCGCATGCTGGGCGACCTGCCGCCGCACACCGACAAGCTGTTCGTGGTGGAGCGTGACGGCCGCCTGATCGGCACCCTGCCGCTGAAGCGGATGCTGGTGCACGACCCGGAGGCTCACGTCGCTGCCGTGATGTCGGACGAGCCGGTTACCTTCCATCCCTCCGACGAGGCCTCCGACGCCGCCCAGGCCTTCGAGCGCTACGATCTGGTGACTGCGCCGGTGGTCGACGCCAACGATCGCCTGGTGGGTAGGCTCACCGTCGACGTGGTGCTCGACTTCATCCGTGACGAATCGGAGGCCGACCTCCTGCAGGCGGCTGGCCTGCGCGAGGACGAGGACCTGTTCACCACGGTCTGGAAGGCGGCCAAGAACCGCTGGCTGTGGCTGGGCATCAATCTGTGCACCGCCCTGTTCGCCTCCCGCGTGGTCGGTGCCTTCGAGGGCAGCATCGAGAAGCTGGCTGCGCTGGCCGCCCTGATGCCCATCGTCGCCGGCATGGGTGGCAACTCGGGTAGCCAGACCCTGACCCTGGTGGTGCGCGGCCTGGCGCTCAACCTGATCTCCAAGGAAAATTCCCGCCGCCTGATGCACAAGGAACTCGGCATCGCCCTGCTCAACGGCCTGGTCTGGGGCAGCGTGATGGGCGTGGTGACCTATGGCCTCTACCGCGATATCCCCCAGGCCGTGCCCCTGGCCATGGTGATGGCGGCAGCCATGCTGCTCAACCTGCTGGTGTCGTCGATGGCAGGCTTCTGGGCACCCCGCCTGATCGACCGCCTGGGCCACGACCCCGCCTTCGGCGCTCACGTCCTGCTCACCTTCATCACCGATTCCATGGGCTTCTTCATCTTCCTGGGGCTGGCCACGGTGTTCCTGCTCTGACCGGCGTGGGCAAACGAATAGGAAAGTACGGACTTGAAACGACTCAATCTCGCCAACCGGTTGCTCTTGCATGCCGCCCTCGCCGTACTGATGGCCGCACTGATGGTTCTGCCCGACCATCTGTTCGTCTGGTTGCAGCCCAACTACCCGGTCCGCTTCTACCCCAACGCCTTCGCCGCCGGCTGGTTGCTGGGTGTCATGCTGCTGGCCCTGCGGCATCAGGTGACCGCTGTCCTGTTCATCGGCTTCGTCGGCCTCATGCAGTTGTCCCAGTTCCTGCACTTTGCCTACTTCGGTACGCTCATTTCCCCCCACGAGGTGGTCTTCCTGTTCGAGGAGTGGGGCGAGATCTGGCTGACCCTGGCGGCCGTGGCCCCCTACATGGCAGGCCCCCTGGCCCTGGTGGCGGTGGCTGGCGGATTGACCTATCTGGTCTGGATGAAGAGCCGCCCGGCCGCCGTCCGGTTGCCCCTGGCCGGACTCCTGCTGTTGCTGATCCTGGCCTATCAGCCCTATCGGGCTTACGTGCAGCCCAAGTCGCAGTCCTTCTACCCCAGCCCGTCGGCCTATTCGCTCCGCAACACCTGGACGGTCACGGCCTATTACATCGGCCATAGCCTGCGGGGTGAAGACAAGCCGGAGCGTGCCAGCTTTCAGCCTTACCGGGTGGAAAAGCTGCCGATCGGGGAATTGCCCACCGTGGTGGTGGTGATGGGCGAGAGCCTGACCTACAAGCACATGAGCCTGTTCGGCTATGAGCGGCCCACCACCCCGGGCCTGGACAGGCTCAAGTCCGATCCCCAATTCGTCTATCTGCGTGCCATCGCCGGCGGGGTGTCCACCAAGGTGTCCCTGCCCACCTTCTTCAACATCCAGCGCGAACCGGGCAACATCGGCCACCTGATCCGCTACGAGACCAATCTGCTCAAGCTGGCCAAGGAGCGGGGCATGGCCACCCACTTCATCTCCGCCCAGACCCCCAACCTGATGACCTATTCGGGTACCGAGTACGTCGACCACTACCTGACCAAGGAGGACGTGCCGGAGCAGTACGAGCGTCTCAAGGACGACATGCTGCTGGAGCAACTGGACGCCATCGATCTGAGCCGGCCGGCCTTCATCGTGCTGCACCAGCGCAACTCCCACAGCCCCTACGAGCAGTCCTACCCGGCTCGCTTCGAGAAATACCCGGTGCGCACCAGCGACCGGGACAGCTACACCCGCAACACCTACGACAACTCGGTCGGCTACACCGACTACCTGCTTACCGCCATCCTCCAGCGCATCCAGCAGAAGACTCGGCGATCGGCCTACTTGGTGTTCACCGCGGACCACGGCGAGATGATGGGAGAGGGCGGCAAGTACGGCCACACACTGCTGGAGGAGGACGTCCTGCGGGTCCCCTTCCTGTTCTACGGCGTTGGCCCGGCAACCCGCGCCGAGGTGGCCCGGGTCCGGGCCATGCAGGCGCCCACCCACTATGAGATCGGCAAGCTGGTAGCCGGCCTGATGGGCTATCGCATCATCAATCCCAATGAGCGGGACGGCCTGTTCTACGGCAACGGCCCCGACCTGGACGGCAGCATGGGCTGCCTGCCCCTGGTCAAGGACGCGGCGGTGCCCCAGGGTTGGCGCCTGGTGGACGACCCCTTGTGTCCGCGCGACGCCCGCAAATGACCACCAAGGACAGCCCGATGGCCCCTCCTGACAAGCTTCCCGTCTCGGTCTTCATCATCGCCAAGAACGAGGCCGACCGCATCCCGGTGGTCATCCGGGCGGTGCGTGACTGGGTCGACGAGGTCATCGTGGTGGATTCCGGCAGCGCCGACGACACCGTGGCGGTGAGCGAGGCCCTGGGCGCCCGCGTGCTCTACAACGCATGGCGGGGCTATGGGCCCCAGAAGGTGTTCGGCGAAGGCCAGTGCCGCAACGAGTGGATCCTCAACATCGACGCCGACGAGGAGGTCAGCCCGGAACTGCACCGGGAGATCGCCAGGCTGTTCGCCGCCGGCATACCAGACGGCATGACCGCCTACCGGCTGCCGGTGCTGCCCCTGTATCCGTTCCAGGCCAGCGGCCACCGCTGGACCGTGACCAATTGCCCGATCCGCCTTTATCGGCGGAGCCGGGCCGGCTTCAGTGATTCCACAGTGCACGACTCGGTGCTGGTGCGGGAGGGCCGCGTCGCCCCGTTGCGCGGCCTGCTCATCCACCGCTCGTTCCGTTCCCTGAGCCACCACTTCGACAAGATCAACACCTACACCTCGGCCCAGGCCGAGGACACCCTCCGGCGCAAGGGGGCCCCGTCCGCCCTGGTGCTGGTGCTCACCCCGCCCTTGGCCTTCCTGAAGTCGTTCCTGCTCCGGCGCGAGTTCGTCAACGGCATCGACGGGGTGGTGATCAGCTACATGTATGCCATCCAGCGCTTCATGAAAGTGGCCAAGGCGCGCGAGCTGGCCCGGCTGCAGGCCCGGGCGGCAACCCAACAGGAGATCCACCATGACTGACGTCACCCCGGCCTATGGTACCCACGCCCTGGGTCCCTGGCGCCGGCGCTTCCTACGCATGGCCCAGGCCATGCCCCCGTCCTGGCTGGGCCGGCGCGGCGCCCTGGTGGCCCGGCGCCTGGCCTTGCTGGGCTGGCAGGGGCCCATCGACGGCGAGGCGGAGGGCCACCGCCTGCGGGTGCATCTCCACGACAACGTGTCGGAACGGAAATTCCTGTTCATGCCCCAGTTCGT
>JAQVJE010000022.1 GCA_028695325.1 Gallionellaceae bacterium | reverse complement strand
AGACCACCTGCACCGGCGTGGAAATGTTCCGCAAGCTGCTCGACCAGGGCCAGGCGGGCGACAACGTCGGCGTGCTGCTGCGCGGCACCAAGCGTGAGGAAGTCGAGCGCGGCCAGGTGCTGGCCAAACCGGGCTCCATCACCCCGCACACCAAGTTCACGGCCGAGATCTACGTGCTGAGCAAGGACGAAGGCGGCCGTCACACCCCGTTCTTCAACGGCTACCGTCCGCAGTTCTACTTCCGCACCACCGACGTGACCGGCTCGATCGAACTGCCGGCCGGCACCGAGATGGTGATGCCGGGCGACAACGTGTCGATCACCGCGGCGCTGATCGCGCCGATCGCCATGGAAGAAGGCCTGCGCTTCGCCATCCGCGAAGGTGGCCGTACCGTCGGTGCCGGCGTCGTCGCCAAGATCATTGAGTAACTCGGACCATCGAGTAAGCGAAAGAACATCATGCAAAGCCAGAAAATCCGCATCCGCCTCAAGGGCTACGACTACAAGCTGATCGATCAGTCCGCCCTGGAGATCGTCGACACCGCCAAGCGCACCGGTGCCGTCGTCAAGGGCCCCGTGCCCCTGCCGACCTCAATCGAGCGCTTCGACATCCTGCGTTCGCCGCACGTCAACAAGACCTCGCGCGACCAGCTGGAGATCCGCACCCACAAGCGCCTGATGGACATCGTCGATCCCACCGACAAGACCGTCGACGCTCTGATGAAGCTCGATCTGCCGGCAGGCGTCGACGTCGAGATCAAACTGCAGTAACCGGGTCTCCGTCCCGGGGCTTTACAAGTCCGGAAGGGCGGGTATAATCCCGCCTCTTTGTTTTTGCAGTACTTTTGCAACCGCCGACCAATTGCAGTCGGCGCCTTTGAATAGGGAACTAGAAAATGACTCTAGGCCTTGTCGGTCGCAAGATCGGCATGACCCGCATTTTCACCGAGGATGGCGTCTCCATCCCGGTGACCGTGCTGGACATGTCGAACAACCGCGTCAGTCAGATCAAGACCGCGGAAACGGATGGCTACGATGCCGTCCAGGTCGCCTACGGCACGCGTAAGGCGAGCCGTGTCAGCAAGCCTCTCGCCGGCCATTACGCCAAGGCTGGCACCGAAGCCGGTCGCGGCATGGCCGAATTCCGTGTCGGCACCGACGTCCTCGGCCAGTACCAGCCGGCCAGTGTCGTCAGCGTGGAAATCTTCGCCGCCGGCCAGCTGGTGGACGTCTCCGGCGTCACCCAGGGCAAGGGCTTTGCCGGCACCATCAAGCGCCACAACTTCGGTTCGCAGCGCGCCTCGCACGGTAACTCGCGCTCCCACAATGTGCCCGGCTCCATCGGCCAGGCGCAGGATCCCGGCCGCATCTTCCCGGGCAAGCGCATGTCCGGCCATATGGGTGCCGCCAACCGCACCATCCAGAACCTGGAAGTGGTGCGCGTCGATGCCGAGCGCCAGCTGCTCCTGATCAAGGGCGCCGTGCCCGGTCCCAAGGGCGGCGACGTGGTCGTGCGTCCTGCCGTCAAAGGGGGTGCCTGATGGATCTCAAGCTGATTAACGAGCAAGGCCAGGATGCCGGCGTGGTTGCCGCCGCCGACACCCTGTTCGCCCGCGAATACAACGAGGCCTTGGTGCATCAGCTGGTGACCGCCTACCAGGCCAATGGCCGCTCGGGCAACCGCGCCCAGCTGACCCGTGCCGAGGTGCACCACTCCACCAAGAAGCCGTTCCGCCAGAAGGGCACCGGCAACGCTCGTGCCGGCATGACCTCGACGAACATCCGTCGTGGTGGCGGCCGCGCCTTCCCGAACAAGCCGGACGAGAACTTCACCCAGAAGGTCAACCGCAAGATGTTCCGCGCCGGGATGGCCGCGATCCTGTCCAAGCTGGTCGCCGACGGCCGTCTGCGCGTCATCGAGGGCATCGCCGTCGAGGCTCCGAAGACCAGGATGTTGGCCGGCAAGGTCAAGGGTATGGGCATCGAGGACCGGGTCCTGATCATCACCCCTGAAGTGGATGACAACCTCTGGCTGTCCTCGCGCAACCTGGAAAATGTCATGGTCCTGGAGCCGCGCCACGCCGACCCGGTCAGCCTGATCCGTTTTGATCAGGTTCTGATGACCCGCGACGCGGTGAAGTCGTTCGAGGAGATGTACGCATGAACGCCGTCAAGTTCAACGAGACCCGCCTGCTGCAGGTCATCCTGGCCCCGGTGATTTCCGAGAAGGCCACCATGCTGGCCGACAAGAGCGGGCAGGTCGCCTTCCGCGTCGCTACCGACGCCAGCAAGCCCGAGATCAAGGCGGCGGTCGAGATGCTGTTCAAGGTCCAGGTCAAGGACGTCAAGGTCGCCAACGTGAAGGGCAAGCAAAAGCGCTTCGGCCGCTTCGTCGGTCGCCGCGACAACTGGAAGAAGGCCTATGTCTGCCTGCAGCCTGGCCAGGAACTCAACTTCGTGGCGGGGGAATAAGTCATGGCCCTGATCAAAGTCAAGCCCACATCCAACGGCCGTCGTTCGGTCGTCAAGGTGGTCACCCCGGGTCTGCACAAGGGCAAGCCGTTCGCGGCCCTGACCGAGAAGCAGAACCGCGGTTCCGGCCGTAACAACAACGGCCACATCACCACCCGCCACAAGGGTGGCGGCCACAAGCAGCACTACCGCCTGGTCGACTTCAAGCGCGACAAGGACGGCGTCCCGGCCAAGGTCGAGCGCATCGAGTACGACCCCAACCGGAGTGCCCACATCGCCCTGCTGTGCTACGCCGACGGCGAGCGCCGCTACATCATCGCCCCGCGCGGTGTCGAGGCGGGTACCACCCTGATGAGTGGCTCCGAGGCCCCGATCAAGCCGGGCAACTGTCTGCCGCTGCGCAACATCCCGGTCGGTTCCACCGTGCATTGCATCGAGATGATGCCGGGCAAGGGTGCTCAGCTGGCCCGCTCGGCCGGTACCTCGGTCCAGCTGCTGGCGCGTGAGGGCAGCTATGCCCAGCTGCGCCTGCGTTCCGGCGAGATCCGCAAGGTGCACATCGACTGCCGTGCCACCCTGGGCGAGGTCGGTAATGCCGAGCACAACCTGCGCTCCATCGGCAAGGCCGGTGCGATGCGCTGGCGCGGTGTCCGCCCGACCGTCCGCGGTACCGTCATGAACCCGATTGACCACCCGCACGGTGGTGGCGAGGGCAAGACCGGCGAGGGCCGCGTCCCGGTCTCGCCCTGGGGTCAGCCGACCAAGGGTTATCGTACTCGCAGCAACAAGCGCACCGACAGCATGATCGTGCGCCGCCGGCAGAAATAAGGGGTAAGTCGATATGGCACGTTCTATCAAAAAGGGTCCGTTCGTCGACGGCCATCTGCTCAAGAAGGTGGAGGCCGCCCAGGCCGGCACGGACAAGCGTCCGATCAAGACCTGGTCGCGCCGTTCCACCGTCCTGCCGGACTTCGTGGGGCTGACCATTGCCGTGCACAACGGCAAGCAGCACATCCCCGTGTATGTCACGGAAAACATGGTTGGCCACAAGCTGGGCGAGTTCTCGCTGACTCGCACCTTCAAGGGCCATGCCGCCGACAAGAAAGCCAAGAGGTAAGCCAGCATGGAAGTTTCCGCTATTTTGCGCGGCACCCGCCTGTCCGCCCAGAAGGCCCGCCTGGTGGCTGACCTGGTGCGCGGCAAGCCCGTGGACAGCGCCCTCAACATCCTGTCCTTCACACCCAAGAAGGCCGCCGTGGTGATCCGCAAGGTGCTCGAGTCGGCCATTGCCAACGCCGAGCACAACGAAGGCGCCGACATCGACGAGCTGTCTGTCAAGCGCATCTATGTCGACGAGGGTCCGACCCTCAAGCGCTTTACCGCACGCGCCAAGGGCCGCGGTAACCGTATCCACAAACCCACCTGTCACATCACAGTGACGGTCGGCGACTGAGGTAGCGTATGGGACAGAAAATTCATCCGACCGGTTTCCGCCTGAGCGTGAACCGCAACTGGAGCTCGAAGTGGTACGCCAACAGCAAGAACTTCGCCGGCATGCTGGCTGAAGATCTCAAGGTGCGCGAGTTCCTGAAGAAGAAGCTGGCGCATGCCTCGCTTTCCAGGATTACCATCGAGCGTCCGGCCAAGAACGCCCGCATCACCCTGTACTCGGCCCGTCCGGGCGTGGTGATCGGCAAGAAAGGCGAGGATATCGAGAACCTGCGCAAGCAGCTGGCCAGCATGATGTCGGTGCCGGTGACCCTGAACATCGAGGAAATCCGCAAGCCGGAACTCGATGCCCAGATCATCGCCCAGTCCATCGCCACCCAGCTGGAAAAGCGCATTATGTTCCGCCGCGCCATGAAGCGCGCCATGCAGAGCGCCATGCGCTTCGGCGCCCAGGGCATCAAGATCATGAGCGCCGGCCGCCTGAACGGCGCCGATATCGCACGTACCGAGTGGTACCGCGAGGGCCGCGTGCCCCTGCACACCCTGCGCGCCGATATCGACTACGGTCTGGCCGAGGCGAACACCACCTATGGCATCATCGGCATCAAGGTTTGGGTCTACAAGGGCGAGAACCTCGGCAAGGGCGACAAGCCCGTCGCCGCGCCCGAACCCGAGCGTCGGCCCCGTCGGCCGTCCAACCGGGCCGGAAAGGAGTAATCAGCCATGCTGCAACCCAACCGCAGAAAGTACCGCAAGGAACAGAAGGGCCGTAACACCGGCCTGGCGACCCGGGGCGCCAAGGTGAGCTTCGGCGAGTATGGCCTCAAGGCCATCGGCCGCGGCCGTCTTACCGCTCGCCAGATCGAGGCTGCCCGTCGTGCCATGACCCGCCACATCAAGCGCGGCGGCCGCATCTGGATTCGTATCTTCCCGGACAAGCCGATCTCCCAGAAGCCCGCCGAAGTTCGTATGGGTAACGGCAAGGGCAACCCGGAATACTGGGTCGCCGAGATCCAGCCCGGCAAGGTGCTGTACGAGATGGACGGCGTCGACGAGGCCCTGGCCCGTGAGGCCTTCCGCCTGGCCGCCGCCAAGCTGCCCATCCCGACCACGTTTGTTACCCGTCACATTGGGATCTGACATGAAAGCCAGTGAACTTCGCACCAAGACCAAGGCCGAGCTGCAGAACGAGCTCAAGGAGTTGCTGCGCGCCCAGTTCAGCCTGCGCATGCAGATTGCCACCCAACAGACCAACAAGACCCACGAGGTGAGGAACACCCGGCGCGCTATCGCCCGCGTCCGCACCATCCTGGGCCAGGTCGGCAACTGACAAGGTAGATAGAGATGGCTGAACAGGAAAAGAGCAAGATCGTCCGCTCGCTCACCGGCAAGGTGGTCAGCGACAAGATGAACAAGACCGTCACCGTGCTGGTCGAGCGCCGTGCCAAGCACCCGCTCTACGGCAAGGTGATCCGCCTGTCGAAGAAGTACCACGCCCATGATGAGGACAACGCCTGCAACGAAGGCGATACCGTCGTCATCGAGGAGTGTCGTCCGCTGTCCAAGACCAAGTCCTGGAAGGTGGTGCGTGTGGTCGAACAGGCCAAGGTCATCTGATTTAGCGCTTGCAATGCAGCGGGGCCGCGTATATGATACGCGGCCTTTTACCCCGCCCCTTGTGGGCATCAACCCTTCGGGATCCAAAACTGCCTGACCGTGACTGAATCGCGGCGGGGCAAGTTGGAGAAAAAGATCATGATTCAGATGCAGTCCATGCTCGACGTGGCTGACAACACGGGTGCGCGTTCCGTCATGTGCATCAAGGTGTTGGGCGGCTCCAAGCGTCGTTACGCCGGTATCGGCGACATTATCAAGGTGAGCATCAAGGATGCCGCCCCGCGTGGCCGTGTGAAGAAGGGCGACGTCTACAACGCCGTGGTGGTTCGTACCGCCAAGGGCGTGCGCCGTCCCGACGGTTCCCTGGTGAAGTTCGACGGCAATGCCGCCGTCCTGCTCAACAACAAGCTCGAGCCCATCGGCACCCGCATCTTTGGGCCGGTGACCCGTGAACTGCGTACGGAGCGATTCATGAAGATCGTCTCCCTGGCGCCCGAAGTTCTGTAAGGAGTCGGACATGAACAAGATTCGCCGTGGCGATGAGGTCGTGGTCCTGACCGGCAAGGACAAGGGCAAGCGCGGTACCGTGCTGCGTGTCCTGGAGGGCCAGGTGGTGGTCGAGGGCGTCAACCGCGTCAAGCGCGCGACCAAGCCCAACCCCATGAAGGGCACCAGTGGTGGCTTCGTGGACAAGGACATGCCCATCGATATCTCCAATGTCGCGCTGTTCAATCCGGCGACCGGCAAGGGTGATCGCGTTGGTATCAAGGTGCTGGAGGACGGGCGCAAGGTGCGTTTCTACAAGTCCAACGGCGAAGTGCTGGATGCGTGAGGTCAGTCATGGCGCGACTTAAGGATTTTTACAAGGAAACCGTGGTGCCCGGGCTGATCAGTCAGTTCGGCTACAAGTCGGTGATGGAAGTCCCCCGGATCGAGAAGATCACCCTCAACATGGGTGTCGGCGAAGCCGTGGGCGACAAGAAGGTGCTCGAGCACGCGGTGGGCGACATGACCAAGATTGCCGGCCAGAAGCCGGTGGTGACCGTTGCTCGCAAGTCCATTGCGGGCTTCAAAATCCGCGATGACTACCCGATCGGTTGCAAGGTGACCCTGCGCAAGGAGCATATGTATGAGTTCCTCGACCGCCTGATCACCGTGGCCATCCCCCGTATCCGCGACTTCCGCGGCATCGGCGGCAAGGGCTTCGACGGCCGTGGCAACTACAACATGGGCGTCAAGGAACAGATCATGTTCCCCGAGATCGAGTACGACAAGATCGACGCCCTGCGCGGCATGAACATCACCATCACCACCACCGCCAAGACGGACGCGGAGGCCAAGGCCTTGCTGGCCGCCTTCAAGTTTCCGTTCAAGAATTGAGGTCGACATGGCCAGGAAATCACTGATCAATCGTGAAGAGAAGCGCCGCGACATGGCGAAGAAGTTCGCCGTCAAGCGCGACGCCCTGAAGGCCATCATGGCCGACCAGAGCAAGTCCGACGAGGAGCGCATGGAGGCCCGCCTGAAGTACCAGGCCCTGCCCCGTGACGCCAGCCCGTGCCGGCAGCGCAACCGCTGTGCCCTGACCGGCCGGCCGCGTGGCGTGTTCCGCAAGTTCGGCCTGTGCCGGAACAAGATCCGCGAGATCGCCATGAACGGCGATATCCCCGGCGTCGTCAAGGCCAGCTGGTAAGGAGCAAGACAGATGAGTATGAGTGATCCCATCTCCGATATGCTGACCCGCATCCGCAATGCGCAGCTGTCGGAAAAGGTCTCCGTGGCCATGCCTTCTTCCAAGCTGAAGAAGGCCATTGCCCAGGTCCTCAAGGACGAGGGCTACATCGAGGACTACGCCGTGCGCACCGTCGACGGCTTGCCGCAGATGGAAGTCGCCCTCAGGTATTACGCCGGCCGCCCGGTGATCGAGAAGATCGAGCGCGTGTCGCGTCCCGGTCTGCGGATCTACAAGGGCCGCGAGGATCTGCCGCGGGTGATGAACGGTCTGGGCGTGGCCATCGTGTCCACCTCCAAGGGTGTCATGACCGACCGCCGCGCCCGCGCGCTCGGCGTCGGCGGCGAAGTGCTGTGCGTGGTTGCGTGAGGTAGAACATGTCCCGAGTTGCCAAGAATCCGATTCCTGTGCCGGCCGGGGTTGAAGTCAACCTCAGCGCAGGCAATATCACCGTCAAGGGCCCGCAAGGCACGCTCACCCAGGCGCTGCATGGCCTGGTCAGTGTGCAGCACGCCGACGGCAACCTCCAGGTCGCCCCGGTCGATGAGAGCACTGCGGCCAATGCCCTGTCCGGCACCACCCGCGCCCTCCTGGCCAACATGGTGCACGGCGTCTCCAAGGGTTTCGAGCGCAAGCTCAACCTGGTCGGCGTCGGTTATCGCGCCCAGGCCCAAGGCGACAAGCTCAGCCTGAGCCTCGGCTTCTCCCACCCGGTCGAGCATGTCATGCCCGCCGGCGTGAAGGTGGAGACCCCGAGCCAGACCGAGATCCTGATCAAGGGCGCCGACAAGCAGAAGGTCGGCCAGGTGGCCGCCGACGTGCGCGCCTATCGTCCGCCCGAGCCGTACAAGGGCAAGGGTGTCCGCTATGCGGACGAAGTGGTTTCCCTCAAGGAAACCAAGAAGAAATAATCTGGAGTCACGAGCATGGACAAGAAGATCCGGCGTCTGCGCAGGGCGCGCAAAACCCGCGCCAAAATCGCGGAACTGGCTGTGGCGCGCCTCTGCGTTCACCGCAGCAACGGCCACATTTACGCGCAGGTCATCGATGCCACCGGCGGCAAGGTGCTGTGCAGCGCCTCCACCCTGGAAAAGGAATTGCGCGACCAGGTCAAGAGCGGCGGCAACAGCGAGGCGGCCAAGCTGGTCGGCCAGCGCATCGCCGAGAAGGCCAAGGCTGCCGGCGTCGAGCAGGTGGCTTTCGACCGCAGTGGCTTCATCTACCACGGCCGCGTCAAGGCCCTGGCTGAAGCGGCCCGTGAAAACGGTCTGCGCTTCTAACGCGAGGTAATACAGAATGGCGAGAATGGAACAGCAGCAGCAGGAAGACCGCGGCGACGGCCTGCGCGAGAAGATGATCGCGGTGAACCGCGTCACCAAGGTGGTCAAGGGTGGCCGTATTCTCGGCTTCGCGGCCCTAACCGTGGTGGGCGACGGCGACGGCGCGGTCGGCATGGGCAAGGGCAAGTCCCGCGAAGTCCCCGTGGCCGTGCAGAAGGCCATGGAAGAGGCGCGCCGCAAGATGGTCAAGGTCAGCCTGAAGAACGGCACCTTCCACCATGCCGTGATCGGCCGCCACGGCGGTTCCCGCGTCCTCATCCAGCCGGCCTCCGAAGGTACCGGCATCATCGCCGGCGGCGCCATGCGCGCGGTCTTCGAGGTGATGGGCGTGACCAATGTGTTGGCCAAGTGCATGGGCTCCACCAACCCCTACAACGTGGTGCGCGCCACCCTCAATGGCCTGGCCCAGATGTACACCCCGGCCGAGGTCGCCGCCAAGCGCGGCAAGAGCGTCGCCGACATCCTGGAGTAAGCCATGAGCGACAAGAAGATCAAGGTCACCCTGGTCAAGAGCCCGATCGGCACCCAGTCGTTCCACCGCGCCTCCGTGCGCGGCCTCGGGCTCAAGCGTATGCATCAATCGGTCGTTCTCGAGGACACCCCCGCCGTGCGCGGCATGGTGACCCGTGCGGCCTTCCTGGTTAAGTGCGAGGCGGTTTGACATGCAACTGAACACCATCCAGCCCGCTGCGGGCAGCAAGCACGCCGGCAAGCGCGTCGGCCGTGGCATCGGCTCCGGCCTGGGCAAGACCTGTGGCCGCGGCCACAAAGGCCAGAAGTCCCGTGCCGGCGGCTTCCACAAGGTCGGTTTCGAGGGCGGCCAGATGCCCATGCATCGGCGTCTGCCCAAGCGTGGCTTCATCTCGCTATCGCGTGCCTTCAAGGCCGAGGTGCGCCTGGGCGACATCGCCAAGCTGCCGGTCGATACCGTCGATCTCCTGGTCCTGGAGCAGGCCGGCCTGGTCACCCAGCTGGTCAAGAACGTGCGCGTGATCCTGGCCGGTTCGATCGACAAGCCGGTCAAGCTGGTCGGCATCGTCGCCACCAAGGGCGCCAAGGCCGCCATCGAAGCGGCCGGCGGTTCGGTCGAAGCGTAACGGAGCAGCGATCTTGGCCAACGCCGCCGCGAACCTGATGCAGATGTCCGGAAAGATGGGCGACCTCAAGCGTCGCCTGTGGTTCCTGATTGGCGCCCTGATCGTCTACCGGATCGGCGCCCATATCCCGGTGCCGGGCATCGACCCGAGCGTGCTGGAGGACCTGTTCCGGAGCCAGCAGGGCGGCATCCTGGGCATGTTCAACATGTTCTCGGGGGGTGCCCTCTCGCGCTTCACCGTGTTCGCGCTCGGCATCATGCCGTACATCTCGGCCTCCATCATCGTCCAGCTGCTCACCGTGGTGTCGCCGCAGCTGGAGGCGCTGAAGAAGGAAGGCGAGGCGGGCCGTCGCAAGATCACCCAGTACACCCGCTACGGCACGGTGGCGCTCGCCCTGTTCCAGGGCCTTGGCATCTCCATCGCCCTGGAGAGCCAGCCTGGCCTGGTGCTCGACCCCGGCTTCATGTTCCGCATGACCACCGTGGTCACCCTGGTCGCCGGCACCATGTTCCTGATGTGGCTGGGCGAGCAGATCACTGAGCGCGGCATCGGCAACGGCATTTCGATCATCATCTTCGCCGGCATCGCGGCGGGCCTGCCGCAGGCCATCGGCGGCACCCTGGAGTTGAACCGTACCGGCGCCTTCTCGACCCCGCTGGTCCTGCTGCTGTTCATCGGCGCCCTCCTGGTCACCGCACTGGTGGTGTTCGTGGAGCGCGGCCAGCGCAAGATATTGGTCAACTACGCCAAGCGCCAGGTGGGCAACAAGCTGTACGGCGGCCAGAGCTCGCATCTGCCGCTGAAGCTCAACATGGCAGGCGTCATCCCGCCCATCTTCGCCTCCTCGATCATCCTGTTCCCGGCTACCCTGGGTGGCTGGTTCGGTAGCCACGAGGGCATGACCTGGCTGAAGGACATCGCCGCCACCCTGTCGCCCGGCCAGCCGATCTACGTCATGCTGTATGCCTTGGCGATCATCTTTTTCTGCTTCTTCTACACGGCCCTGGTGTTCAATCCCAAGGAGACCGCGGACAACCTGAAGAAGAGCGGCGCCTTCGTGCCCGGCATCCGGCCCGGCGAGCAGACCGCCAAGTACATCGACAAGATCATGACCCGGCTGACCCTGATCGGCGCCATCTACATCACGCTGGTCTGCCTGCTGCCGGAGTTCCTGATCGTCAACTGGAACGTGCCTTTCTACTTCGGTGGCACGTCCCTGCTGATCATCGTTGTGGTGACCATGGACTTCATGGCGCAGGTGCAGGCCTACGTCATGACCCACCAGTACGAGAGCCTGCTCAAGAAGGCTAACTTCAAGGGCGGCAACTTCCTCGCCAGGTAACTGGGGATGAGCAAGGAAGACGTCATACAGATGCAGGGGGAGGTCCTTGAGACCCTCCCAAACGCCACTTTCCGGGTCAAGCTGGAAAATGGTCACGTGGTGCTGGGGCACATCTCCGGCAAGATGCGCATGCATTACATACGCATCCTGCCCGGTGACAAGGTCACCGTGGAGCTGACCCCGTACGATTTGAGTCGCGCGCGCATTGTTTACCGCGCCAAGTAGTCTTAGAAAAAGGAGCCGAACATGCGTGTTCAAGCCTCGGTCAAGAAGATCTGCCGCAAGTGCCGTATCGTCAAGCGCAAGGGCGTGGTTCGCGTCATTTGCAGCGAGGCGCGCCACAAGCAGCGCCAGGGTTGAGTTTTGAAGGTCGAGGACGTTTTGCTTGCCATGTCAAGCTTAGCGTCGCTATAATTTCCAGTTTTCCGCACGGAGTTTTTCATGGCCCGTATTGCTGGGGTTAACATCCCGAATCACAAGCATGCCGAGATCGCGTTGACCGCCGTCTACGGCATCGGCCGCTCGCGTGCTCGTCTGATTTGCGAGCAAGCTGGCGTGAACCCCTCCACCAAGATGAAGGACCTCACCGACGAGGCCATCGACAAGCTGCGTGACGGCGTCACCCGGTTCACGGTGGAAGGCGACCTCCGTCGCGAGACCACCATGAACATCAAGCGCCTGATGGACCTCGGCTGCTACCGCGGCCAGCGTCATCGCCGCGGCCTGCCGTGCCGCGGTCAGCGCACCCGCACCAACGCCCGCACCCGCAAGGGCCCGCGTAAGCAGATGCAAGTCAAAAAGTAACTAGGTAGATCATATGGCCAAGGCAACCACCGCCCGCGTGCGGAAGAAAGTCAAGAAGAGCGTAGCCGATGCGATCGCGCATATCCACGCTTCCTTCAATAACACCATCGTGACCATCACGGATCGCCAGGGCAATGCGCTGTCCTGGTTCACCGCGGGTGCCGCCGGTTTCAAGGGCTCGCGCAAGAGCACCCCGTTCGCTGCCCAGGTCGCGGCCGAGAACGCTGGCAAGCAGGCGCTTGAGTACGGCGTCAAGAACATCGAAGTCCGCATCAAGGGTCCCGGTCCCGGTCGTGAGTCCACCGTGCGTGCCCTCAATGCCCTTGGCTTCAAGATCACCAGCATCTCCGACGTGACGCCCGTGCCGCACAACGGCTGCCGTCCGCCGAAGAAGCGCCGCGTCTAATCAAGGAGAACGAACGTGGCTCGCAATACCGATCCCAAGTGCCGTCAGTGCCGCCGTGAGGGCGAAAAGCTGTTCCTCAAGGGCGAGAAGTGCTTCACTGAGAAGTGCGCCGTCGAACGCCGCAACCAGCCCCCTGGCCAGCACGGCGCCCGCCAGACCCGTCTGTCTGGCTATGGCGTGCAACTGCGCGAGAAGCAGAAGATCCGCAAGATCTACGGCGTCCTCGAGCGCCAGTTCCGCCTCACCTACAAGCGTGCCGAGCAGTCCAAGGGCGTGACCGGCGAAAGTCTCCTGCAGATGCTGGAAAGCCGTCTCGACAGCGTCGTCTACCGCATGGGCTTCGGCGCTTCCCGCACCGAGTCCCGCCAGGTGGTCCGCCATAACGGCATCCTGGTCAACGGCCGCCGCGTCAACATCCCGTCCTATCAGGTCAAGCCGGGCGACGTGGTGGAAGTGGCCGAGCGTGCCAAGAGCCACCTGCGCGTCAAGGGCGCCGCCGAGGCCGCCGAGGGTCGTGGCTTCCCCGAGTGGGTCGCAGTCGATGTCAAGGCCCTGAAGGGTACCTACAAGGCCCGTCCGCAGCGCTCCGAACTGCCGCCCACGATCAACGAATCGCTCGTGATCGAACTGTATTCCAAGTAATCCAGCGGCCTGATTGAAGGATTTGCATATGTCGAATACCGGTGAACTGCTGAAGCCGCGTAGCGTGGAAGTGAACAGCATTTCCCCGCGCCAGGCGCGCATCACGCTGGAGCCGTTCGAACGCGGCTATGGCCATACCCTGGGCAATTCGCTGCGTCGCATCCTGCTGTCGTCCATGCAGGGCTATGCCCCGACCGAGGTGAAGATCGCCGGTGTCGTGCACGAGTACTCCGCGATCGACGGCGTGCAGGAGGATGTCGTCGACATCCTGCTCAACCTCAAGGGTCTGGCGGTCAAGCTGAACAGCCGTAACGAGGCTGTGGTCACGGTCAAGAAGGAAGGCGAGGGCGTGGTCACCGCCGGCGACATCCAGGCTGGCCACGACGTCGAGATCCTCAACCCCGACCATGTCATCGCCCATGTCACCAAGGGTGGCCGGCTGGAGATGGAGATCAAGATCGAGGCCGGCATCGGCTACGTGCCGGCCAGCAGCCGGCGCAAGGACGATGATAGCCGTCCGGTCGGTACCATCCTGATCGACGCCCTCTACAGCCCGGTCAAGAAGGTCAGCTTCAGCGTCGAGAGCGCTCGCGTCGAGCAGCGCACCGACCTCGACAAGCTGATCCTCGAGATCGAGACCAACGGCGTGGTCGATCCGGAAGAGGCGGTGCGTCATTCCGCCCGCCTGCTTATCGAGCAGCTTTCCCCGTTCGCCGACCTCAAGGGCGTTAGCCTGCCGAGCGAGCAGCCCAAGGCCGCCGGCCCGCAGATGGACCCGATCCTGCTGCGTCCGGTCGACGAACTAGAGCTCACCGTCCGTTCCGCCAACTGCCTGAAGGCCGAGAACATCTACTACATCGGCGACCTGATCCAGCGCACCGAAACCGAACTCTTGAAGACCCCGAACCTGGGCCGCAAGTCCTTGAACGAGATCAAGGAAGTGCTGGCCGCCCGCGGTCTCACCCTCGGTATGAAGCTCGAGAACTGGCCGCCCGCGGGCTACGACAAGCCCTGATTGAACAGAGGTAAAGAAAAATGCGCCACCGCATGTCCAACCGCAAACTCAACCGCACCAGCAGCCACCGTGCCGCCCTGCTGCGCAACCTGTCCAACGCCCTGCTGGAGCATGAGGTCATCAAGACCACACTGCCCAAGGCCAAGGAACTGCGCCGCGTGGTCGAGCCCCTGATCACCCTGGGCAAGACCCCGACCGTGGCCAACCGCCGCCTGGCCTTCGACCGCCTGCGCAACCGCGACATGGTGGTCAAGCTGTTTGACGACCTCGGTCCCCGCTTCAAGGCCCGTCCGGGTGGCTACCTGCGCATCCTGAAGTTCGGCTACCGGGTCGGCGACAACGCTCCCATGGCGCTGGTCGAACTGGTCGATCGTCCGGAAGCCGCTGCGCCCGCCGCCGAATAAGCGCGCCTGGCGTCTATGCTGAAAGGCCGGCCTTGCCGGCCTTTTTGCATTCCTGGAGTGCCGCCATGATCGTCCTGTTCACCGACTTCGGCTGGGTCGACCCCTATGTCGGCCAGATCAAGGCGGTACTCACCGGGGCCGCGCCCTCGGTGCCGGTCGTCGACCTCCTGCACGCAGTGCCCGACTACAATGCCCATGCCGGTGCCCACCTGCTTGCCGCCCTGGCTCCCGAGTTTCCGCCCGGTAGCGTATTCCTCTGCGTGGTCGACCCCGGAGTCGGCGGACCGCGCGGTACCCTGGTGGTCGAGGTGGACGGGCGCTGGTATGTCGGCCCCGACAACGGCCTCATCAGCGTAGTGGCCGGGCGCGCCAGGCAGGCGCGCCACTGGCGCATCGCCTGGCGCCCGGAACGCCTGTCGGCCAGCTTCCATGGCCGCGACCTGTTCGCCCCCATCGCCGCCGCCATCGCGGCCGGCGCCTTTCCCGCCGAACGCCTGAGCGAAATCACCCAGCCAGAGGTGCGCTTCGACCTCGCCGAGCTGCCGCGCGTGATCTACATCGACCACTACGGCAACGCCTGGACAGGTCTGCGAGGCGAAATGCTGGCCGATGTCGAGGTGCTGGAGGTGAAGGGCCGGAGCCTGACGTGCCGGACCACCTTTTTCGAGGCGGCCAAGGGTGAGGCCTTCTGGTACGTCAACAGCGTCGGCCTGGTCGAGATCGCGGTCAACCGCGGCAGTGCGGCGGCCCAACTGGGGCTGGCGGTGGGGGACGTGGTCGGCCTGCTGGGCGAAAGGCGTGACGCAAATGCGTGACCAGAAAGGCGTGACGGAAACGCCTTGCGTCACACCTTCCCGTCCTAGAACCCCTCGTCCTCGCGCAGCACCCGCCATTGGCCGAGCGGCAGACGCCCCAGGCTGACCCGGCCGATGCGCACCCGCTTGAGGCCGACCACACGGAGGCCGACCAGTTCGCACATGCGGCGGATCTGGCGCTTCTTGCCTTCCTTGAGGATGAACTTGAGCTGGTCCTCGTTCTGCCAGGTCACCCTGGCCGGACGCAATGCCTTGCCGTCCAGCGCCAGGCCGTGGTTGAGCAGCTTCAGGCCGTCCTCGGCCAGGCGGCCTTCGACCCGGACGAGGTATTCCTTCTCAATATCCGAGTCGTCGCCGATCAGCTGGCGCGCCACCCGGCCGTCCTGAGTCAGCACCAGCAGGCCGGTCGAGTCGATGTCGAGCCGCCCGGCCGGGGCCAGGCCCTTCAGCATGGCCGGGGAAAAGTGCGGGCCGCCGCCTTCCCGCCACTGGGTGTCGCGCCGGATCAGGGTCACCGCCGGCTGGTAGCCGGGCTCGGGCTGGCCGGAAACATAGCCGACCGGCTTGTGCAGCAGCAGGGTGACGCGCTGCTGCTGAGCGCTCTTGGCCTGGCCGGACAGGGTGATCTCACAGGCGGGGTCGACCCGTGTGCCCAGGACGTCGATCTTCTGGCCGTCGACATAGACCCAGCCGCGCTCGATGTAGGCATCGGCCTCGCGCCGGGAACACAGGCCGCGCTCGGCCATCAGCTTGGACAGGCGAACGGGTTCAGTCATCTTGGGCCTTTCGCGTGGTAGTGGCCGCCTGCTCGGTGAGTTGCCGGCGCAGGGCCGTCAACTCCGCCTGCAGGCTGGCCAGGTCGGCTTCCTGGCGGCTCCCGGCCGGCCGCAGCAGGAGCGAGGCGACCAGGCCGGAGAAGGCGCCGAACAGGCCGACGCCGGCGATCATCATGGCCGCGGCGAGCAGACGCCCCTGGCCGGTGACCGGGTAGAGGTCGCCGTAGCCGACAGTGGTCAGGGTGGTGATCGACCACCACAGGGCATCCTCGGCGCTGTGTATGTTGGAGCCTGGCCCGGTTTCCAACTGCAGGATGAGGATGGCGGAGAACACCACCAGTATGAGCGAGATGAGGCCGGCCGAGAGCATGGCGCTCTCGTAGCGGCGCAACACCACCACTTCCGACAGCAGCCTGGCGGAGCGCAGTCCGCGCAGGACCCGGAAGATGCGGAAGATGCGCGCCAGGCGTCCCCAGCGCAGCTCGTCCACCATGGGGATGCTGGACAGCAGGTCCAGCCAGCCCCAGCGCATGAAGTATTCGCCCCTCTTCTCGGCGCGCCAGAGGGTGACCAGGAAGTCGGTGAAGAACAGCAGGCAGACGCCGTTGTCCAGCCAGGCGATGATTTCGTGGGTGCGCGGATCGAGCTTGAACAGGGCGTCCGCCGCCAGCATGGCGAGGGCGAACAGGCTGAGCGCCAGGGTGAACAGCAGGTAGGGGCCGGACTGTGGCTTGGTCATGGCTAGCGCGCCAGCACCGGCTTCAGGTAGCGCCCGGTGTGGCTGGCCGGATTGGCCGCCACCTGTTCCGGGGTGCCCTCGGCGATGATGCGCCCGCCGCCGTCGCCGCCCTCGGGGCCGAGATCGACGATCCAGTCGGCGGTCTTGATCACGTCCAGGTTGTGCTCGATCACCACCACCGTGTTGCCGTGCTCGACAAGGCGCTGCAAGACGGTGAGCAGCATGGAGATGTCGTGGAAGTGCAGGCCGGTGGTGGGTTCGTCGAGGATGTACAGGGTGCGGCCGGTGTCGCGCTTGGACAATTCGAGCGCCAGCTTGACCCGCTGCGCCTCGCCGCCCGACAGGGTGGTGGCCGACTGGCCGAGGCGGATGTAGGAGAGACCCACGTCCATCAGGGTCTGCAGCTTGCGGGCGACCGCCGGCACCGGGTCGAAGAAGGCGCGTGCCTCCTCCACGGTCATCTGTAGTATCTGGTGGATGTTCTTCCCCTTGTATTCCACCTCCAGGGTCTCGCGGTTGTAGCGCTGGCCGTGACAGACGTCGCAGGGCACGTAGATGTCGGGCAGGAAGTGCATCTCCACCTTGATCATGCCGTCGCCCTGGCAGGCCTCGCAGCGGCCGCCCTTGACGTTGAAGGAGAAGCGGCCCGGCTCGTAGCCGCGCTCGCGCGCCTGCATGGTGCCCGAGAACAGCTCACGGATGGGGGTAAACAGGCCGGTGTAGGTGGCCGGGTTGGAGCGCGGCGTGCGCCCGATCGGGCTCTGGTCGACATTGACTATCTTGTCGAAAAATTCCTCGCCGTCCAGGGATTCGAAGGGGGCAGGCTCCAGGGCAGCACCGTTCAACCGATTCGCCAGGGTGGCATGCAGGGTGTCGTTGATCAGGGTCGACTTGCCCGAGCCGGACACCCCGGTGACGCAGACCATGACGCCGGTGGGCAGCCTGAGGGTGACGTCCTTGAGGTTGTTGCCATGGGCTCCATGCAGGGCCAGCACCCGGCCCTCGCGCGGCTGGCGCCGCGCCTCGGGTACCGGTATGGTCAGGCGGCCGGACAGGTAGGCCCCGGTGAGCGAGCGCTCGCTTGCCAGGATGTCGGCCAGCTTGCCTTCGGCGACGACCTCGCCGCCGTGCTCGCCGGCTCCCGGGCCCATGTCGACGATGTGGTCGGCGTGGCGGATGGCGTCCTCGTCGTGTTCCACCACGATCACCGAGTTGCCCAGGTCGCGGAGATGCTTCAGGGTGCCCAGGAGACGGTCGTTGTCGCGCTGGTGCAGGCCGATGGAGGGCTCGTCCAGGACGTACATCACCCCGGTCAGGCCGGAGCCGATCTGGCTGGCCAGGCGGATGCGCTGGGCCTCGCCGCCGGATAGGGTGTCGGCGGAGCGGTCGAGCGACAGGTAGTCGAGGCCGACGTCGTTGAGGAAGTTCAGCCGGGCGACGATCTCCTTGACGATCTTGTCGGCCACCTGGGCCTTGTGGCCGGTCATGACCAACTCGGCGAAGAAGGCCAGGGTCTGGTGGATGGGCAGGCGGGAGAGGTCGTGCAGGGTGCGGCCGCCCACGGTGACGTTGCGCGCCTCCAGGCGCAGGCGGCTGCCGCCGCATTCCGGGCAGGGGCAGGAGTTGATGTAGCGGGCCAGATCCTCGCGTACCAGTTGCGACTCGCTCTCCTTGTAGCGCCGCTCCAGGATCGGGATGACGCCGTCGAACTTGTGCTTGCGGGTCACCCGGCGTCCGCTGTCGCCGATGTAGTGGAAGGCGATCTCCTCGCGTCCGCTGCCGTGCAGGATGGTCGCCTGGATGGTCTCGGGCAGGTCCTCGTACGGCGTGTCGATGTCGAAGCCGTAGTGCATGGCGAGCGACTCCACCATGCGGAAGAAAAAGGCGTTGCGCCTATCCCAGCCCTTGATGGCTCCGGCCGCCAGGGACATGTGGGGGAAGGCCACTACCCGCTTGGGGTCGAAGAAGGTGATCTGGCCGAGGCCGTCGCATTTCGGGCAGGCCCCCATAGGGTTGTTGAAGGAGAAGATGCGCGGCTCCAGTTCCGGCAGGGCGTAGTCGCACACCGGGCAGGCGAAGCGGGCCGAGAACAGGGTCTCCTTGCCGCTATCCATCTCCACCGCCAGAGCCTTGCCCTCGGAGTGGCGCAGCGCGGTCTCGAAGGACTCGGCGAGGCGCTGCTTGATGTCCTCGCGCACCTTGAGCCGGTCCACCACCGCCTCGATGGTGTGCTTCCTGTTCTTGTCCAGGCGGGGCAGGGCGTCGATGTCGTAGACCTCGCCGTCGATCCTGAGGCGCACGAAGCCCTGGGCGCGCAACTCGTCGAACAGACCGACCTGCTCGCCCTTGCGTCCCACCACCAGCGGCGCAAGGATCATCAGCTTGGTGTCCTCGGGCAGCGCCAGCACCTGGTCGACCATCTGCGAAACCGTCTGCGCCGCCAGCTCGATGCCGTGGCGCGGGCAGCGCGGCGTGCCGGCGCGGGCGAACAACAGGCGCAGGTAGTCGTGGATCTCGGTCACCGTGCCGACGGTGGAGCGCGGGTTGTGGCTGGTGGCCTTCTGCTCGATGGAGATGGCCGGGGACAGGCCCTCGATCAGGTCGACATCCGGCTTCTCCATCAGCTGCAGGAACTGGCGCGCGTAGGCCGACAGTGACTCGACGTAGCGGCGCTGGCCCTCGGCATAGAGGGTGTCGAAGGCGAGCGAGGACTTGCCCGAGCCGGACAGGCCGGTGATCACCACCAGCTCGTGCTGCGGCAGGTCCAGGTTGATGTTCTTCAGGTTGTGGGTGCGGGCGCCGCGGACGCGGATCATGGGCTCGGGTTGGCGGGGGAAAACGGCTAATATTACGCACTTTTACCGATCCGCCTCAAACGTGAGCACAGATTCCCTGCCCATGACCGCCGGCGAGCGCCGCGCCGCCGCCTCGCTCGCCGGCATCTTCGGCCTGCGCATGCTGGGCATGTTCCTGATCCTGCCGGTGTTCGCACTCTATGCGCGGGAGCTCACCGACGACCACACCCTGATCGGCCTCGCCCTAGGCATGTACGGCCTCACCCAGGCGTTGCTCATGATCCCCTTCGGCATGGCGTCGGACCGCCTCGGGCGCAAGCCGGTGATCATCGCCGGCCTGGTCATCTTCGCCCTCGGCAGCTTCGTCGCCGCCGCCGCCACCGACATCTGGACCGTCATCCTCGGCCGCGCCTTGCAGGGTGCCGGGGCCATCTCGGCGGCGGTCACCGCCCTGCTCGCCGACCTCACCCGCGAGGAGAAGCGCACCCACGCCATGGCCCTGATCGGCAGCACCATCGGCCTGGCCTTCGCCTTTTCCCTGGCGGCCGGCCCGGCCATCTACGGCTGGATCGGCGTGCCCGGCATGTTCGCCCTCACCGGTGCGCTCGCACTGGCGGCCATCCTGGTAATCAAATACGTCACCCCCGAGCCGGGCCGCACCGCCTTCCACTCCGACGCCGAGGCCAGCCCGGCCCGGCTGGCCGACGTGCTGAAGAATGTCGAGCTGCTGCGGCTGACCTGGGGCATCTTCGCCCTGCACGCCGCCCAGATGGCCATGTTCACCGTGGTGCCCTTCGCGCTGACCCAGGACGGCCTGGCAGTTGCCGACCACTGGTTGGTCTACCTGCCGGTGGTGGTGGCGTCCTTCCTGCTCATGGTGCCTGCTATCGTGATCGGCGAGAAGCGCGGCCTGCTAAAGCCGGTCCTGGCCGGTGCGGTCGCCCTGATGCTGGCGGCCCAGGTCGGCATGGCCGTGTCGCTGGAACTGTTCTGGGGCGTGGTGGCGGCGCTGTTCTTCTACTTCGTCGCCTTCAACATACTGGAGGCCACCCTGCCCTCGCTGGTGTCCAAGATTGCCCCGCCCGAAGCCAAGGGCACCGCCATGGGGGTCTACAACACCGCCCAGGCCATCGGCCTATTCTTCGGCGGTGCCGTCGGCGGCTGGCTGGCCCAGCACCACGGCCAAGGCAGCGTGTTCGCCTTCTGTGCCGTCCTGATGGCGGTCTGGCTGGTACTCGCCGCCGGCATGCGGCCGCCGCCCAGGGTGCGGACGCAGATGTTCCATGTCGGCCCGATGGATCATAATGCGGCCGACCGACTGCTCAGCCGGTTGACGGTGTTCGCTGGCATCGAGGCGGTGACCATCCTGCCCGAGGAAGGCACCGTGATGCTCAAGGTCAGCCAGACCGGCTGGGACGAAGAAGGCGTAAGACATTTATTGGAAGGGGAACAGTGACATGGCTTCGGTCAACAAGGTAATACTCATCGGCAACCTGGGCCGCGATCCGGAGATGCGCTACCTGCCCTCGGGCGACGCGGTCGCCAACCTGCGCATCGCCACCACCGACAAGTTCAAGGACCGCAATGGCGATATGCAGGAAGTCACCGAATGGCACAGCGTCGCCTTCTTCGGCCGCCAGGCCGAGGTCTGCGGCCAGTACCTGAAGAAGGGCAGCCAAGTCTACGTCGAAGGCAGCCTGCGCACGCGCAAGTGGCAGGACAAGGACGGCAACGACCGCTACACCACCGAGATCCGCGGCGACCGCATGCAGATGCTGGGCGGGCGCGGCGGTGGTGGCGCCAGCGCCGACTACGAGGCGCCGGTGGCGGAAGGTGGCGCCGCCCCGCGTGGCAAACCGGCTGGCGGGGGCTTTGACGATCTGGACGACGATATCCCGTTCTAAAGTACCCGCCAGCGGGCGGCCGAGTTTTTTCATGTCCGCCGGCCACCCTGACCCCGGTAGCGGTCCAGCACCTTGGTGACATAGCCCAGCGTCTCGCGGTAGGGCTGGATGCGGTTGCCGTGCCGGGCGACCGCGTTTTCGCCGGCGTTGTAGGCGGCCAGGGTCAGGCCGAGGTCGCTGCCGAAGCGCTGCAGCAGGTCCTTGAGATAGCGGCTGCCGCCCTGGATGTTCTGGGCCGGGTCGTGCACGTCGGTGATGCCGTAGCGGGCCGCCGTGGCCGGCATCAGTTGCATCAGGCCGCGGGCGCCCTTGGTCGACACCGCGGCGGGATTGTGCGCCGACTCCGCCGCGATGACGGCATGGATCAGTGCGCTGTCGAGGCCCCGGCGGTGCGCCGTCTCGTCGACCAGTTCGGCGTAGGGCATGGCCTCGGATGGCGGCTCTAGCGGGGCTGCCCGGCCGCTCGGCGCCGGCTCGCGGATGAACAGGGCAAAGCGCCGGCCGGTGGCATGGTTGCTCAAGTGCACGGCGCCGTCCTCGTCGACATGGCTGTAGATGTCGGCATGCCCGGCCTGCGGGAGCGCCAGACCCAGGACGATGACGACCGTCGGGAATCGGGTTCGGCGCACAAGACACAAACGGCACAGCGCAGTAATCAGCCACATGGCTCACCCTCCCGGCCTCGCCGCCCGGGCCGGAACGGCCCCATGCGGCGGCTGACCATGGTGGCATTACAGCACTGCCAGTCGGTCGCTCAAATCAGGTGAACACCCCATTCGGCGTGGGTGAAAGCGGGGGG
>JAQVJE010000158.1 GCA_028695325.1 Gallionellaceae bacterium | reverse complement strand
GACGAACTCGCCCCGTTCGATGGTGAGGTCGACGCCGCGCAGGGCCGGCACCTCCACCTCGCCGACGCGGTAGGTGCGGGCCAGGCCCTCGACCCGGATCAGGGCGCCGCTCATGCCCGGCGCCCGCCTGCCAGGGCCGCCACCGCGGCCATCAGAACGGCCGCCCGAAGGGGCGCTGGGTGCGCTTGCCGTTGCCTTCCGCCAGGCCGAGGATGACCTCGCTGCCTTCGCCGACGTCGCCGCCCAGTATCTCGGTGTCGCTGCCGTCGCTGATGCCCAGGCGCAGGGGGACCTGTTCCGGCTGGCCATTCTTCAGGCGCCAGACCCGGCCGGGCAGGCCGGGGCCTGTCTCGCGCCCGCGCACCTCCAGGCGCAGCGGGCTGCCGTCGGCCTGGACCGGGCGGAAGCGCAGGGCCTCGTTGGCCACCTTGAGGACGTCGCGGTGCTCGTCGCCCAGGATGCGCACGTTGGCGGTCATGCCTGGCAGCAGCTTGAGGTCCGGGTTGGCCACCGTGGCCATGACGCTGTAGGTGACCACGTTGTTGGTGGTCTGCGGCGCCTTGCGTATCTGGCTTACCTGGCCGGCGAAGCGCTCGCCCGGATAGGCATCGACCGTGAAGCGCACCTGCTGGCCGGGCGCCACCTGGCCGACGTCGGCCTCGTCCACCGCGATACCGACCTCCATGCTGCGCAGGTCCTGGGCGATGGTGAACAGCACCGGCGCCTGCAGGGAGGCGGCCACGGTCTGGCCGACGTCGACGTTGCGGCTGATCACCACGCCGGACACCGGCGAGCGGATCACGGTGTGCGAGAGGTCGACCTGGGCCTGGCGCAGGGCGGCCTGGCGCTGCGCCACCTGGGCCTGGCTGCTCTTCAGCTGGGCGGCCTGCACCCCGACGTTGGCGCGCGCCGTGGCCAGGGCCTCGCGCGCCGAGTCGTGGGCGGCCTGGGCGGTGTCCAGCTCGGCCGCCGAGATGAAGCCCTGCGCCACCAGGGCCTGCTTGCGTTCCATGTTGCGGCGCGCATCCGCCAGGGCCACCTCGGCGCGCTTGGCCTCGGCCTGGCGGGCCGCCAGGTTGCCACGCGCCACCTCGACGCTGCCCTGGGCGACCAGCAGGTCGGCCTCGGCCTGGGCGACCCGGCTCTCGAAGCTGGCCGGGTCGAGGCGGGCGATCACCTGGCCCGCCTTCACCTCGGAGTTGAAGTCGGCCATGAGGGCCTGGATCTGGCCCGACACCTGGGAGCCGACCTGGACCGTGATGGAGGCGTTCAGGGTGCCGGTGGAGGCCACCGCCGCCGCCAGGGTGCCGCGCTCGACCTTGCCCAGGCGGTACTGCGGCGCCGCCTCCCCGCCCGCCCAGGGTCGCCAGTACCACAGCGCCGCCCCGGCTAGCATGAGCAGGGCGGCGGCGGCCGCCCAACGGTAGTTGAAACGCATGTGCTCGTCCTCGTCGTTCTGTTCGGCGGCCTATTATCGCCGGGCGCCTGCCCGCTGCCGCCGCCATAGCTTACGGCATGGCGGGCCGGAAATGGCCGCCCGGTTTTCGATGGTGGCGGGCGCGCCGGGTTCCCGCCCGCCGTCCTCAGGTGCCGCAGTAGGTGCGGAACTCCGCCATGAAGGCGGCCGGCGCCGGTTCGGCATGGCGGGCGAGGGCCGGGTCCTCGTCATAGGGCCGCCGCAGGGCGTCGAGCAGGCGCTCGAAGGGCGCCAGGTCGCCGTCGTCCGAGGCGGCGGCGAGGGCTTCCTCGACCCGGTGGTTGCGCGGGATCAGCCAGGGGTTGGCACGGCGCATCAGCGCTGCGCGGTCGGCGCCAGCCTCGGGACCGGTCGCCTCGGCGGCGCAGCGGGCGCGCCAGCGTTGCAGCCAGCGCTCCAGGCCGGGTTGGCTGGGGAACAGGGCGCGCAGGGGCGCCTCGTTGCCCTCGGCGGCGTCGGCCAGCCGGCGCCAGGCCAGGGTGTAGTCCACCTGCTGGGCGTGCAGAAGGTCGAGCCAGGACTCGCCCAGGGCGGTGTCCACGCTGTCGCCGTCGGCCACCCGGCCGGCGAGGCCGAGCTTGGCGCGCAGGCCGGCCAGCCAGTGGTGGCGGTAGCGCGCCGCGAAGGTGTCGATCGCCTCGCTGGCGAGCGCGATGGCGTGGCCCTCGTTGGCGGCGATCAGCGGCAGCATGGTCTCGGCCAGGCGGGCGAGGTTCCAGCGCGCGATGCGCGGCTGTTCCTCGTAGGCATAGCGGCCCATCGCGTCGATGGAGCTGAACACCGCGCGCGGATCATAGGCCTCCATGAAGGCGCAGGGGCCATAGTCGATGGTCTCGCCGGGGATGCCCATGTTGTCGGTGTTCATCACCCCGTGGATGAAGCCGACGTGCATCCACTGTGCCAGCAGGGCGGCCTGGCGCTCGGCCACGGCGGCGAGGAGACCCAGGTAGCGGTCGTCGGCGCCGATCAGTTCCGGGTAGTGGCGGGTGATGGCATAGTCGGCGAGCCGGCGCACCATCTCCGGCGTGCCGTGGGTGGCGAAGAACTGGAAGGTGCCGACGCGCAGGTGGCTGGCGGCGACGCGGGTGAGAATGGCGCCTGGCAGGGCGCGTTCGCGGTAGACCGGCTCGCCGGTCGCCACCACGGCGAGTGCCCGGGTGGTGGGGATGCCGAGGGCGTGCATGGCCTCGCCCACCAGCACCTCGCGCAGCATCGGCCCGACCGCCGCCTTGCCGTCGCCGCGGCGGGAGAACGGCGTGCGCCCGGAACCCTTGAGGGCGATGTCGCGGCGACGGCCGTGGCGGTCGATCACCTCGCCGATCAGCAGCGCGCGGCCGTCGCCCAGCTGGGGGTTGAACTGGCCGAACTGGTGCCCGGCATAGGCCTGGGCGATGGGTTCGGCGCCCTCCGGCAGGACGTTGCCGGAGAACAGCTCCGCCAGGGCCGGGGCGTCGAGGCCGTCGAGGTCGAGGCCCAGCTCCGCCGCCAGGCCGCGGTTGAGGAACAGCAGCTCGGGCGCCGGCACGGCGGCGGGCCGGCAGGCCTCGTAGAAGCCAGGCAGCGTGCGCGCGTAGGAGTTGTCGAAGGCGAAATTCGGCATGGGCGGGGTCACGGTTGGCAGACAGGGTGAACTTAAGGCCGATGCGGCCCGAATTCCACCCCGCCGGCAGGAGGGGTAAGCCTCCGCCGGCCGTGGCCCCGCGCGGCGGGCCGGCCGCGCTCAGGCGGCCGGGTTCTTCAGGATGTCGACCACGACGCGGCTGCGCAGGTCGATGACGCCGATGTCGGTGCCGACTATGACCCGGACCAGGCCCTTGGGCAGGGGCGACAGGCGGCCTTCCAGTTCCTCCGGCAGGGCGCGCCAGGTGTGGCCGAACGGATAGGTCTCGCCGCGGCGCAGCTTGGCGATGCGGCCGGCCGTCTTGCCGAGGCCGCGGCCCTCGCCGTAGTAGTCGCGGATGCGGGCGATGTCGGCGGCGCTGAAATACGGGCTGGCCTTGTCGGGGTGCGCGCGTCCCGGCGCCTCGGTGGCCTGGGGGGCGCCGCGCAGGTCGTCCACGAGGTCGGCGACCACGCGGGTCTGCACGTTCAGGATGGCGACCTCGCTGCCGACCAGTACCCGGACATAGCCCCTGGGCAGCGGCGACAGCCGGCGTTCCAGGTCACCCGGCAGGGCGCGCCAGGTGTAGCCGAACGGATAGGCCTCGCCGCGGCGTGGCTTGGTGACCGGGCCGGACGGGGCGTCGGGCTGGCGGCCCTGGCCATAGTAGTCGCGTATGGCGGCGACATCGGCCTTGCGGAAGGCGACGCCGGCCTCGTCCTGCAGTGCGGGCGCCGCGCGCTCACGCGCCTTGCTCTCGCGTGCCGGCGTCTCGGTCCTGGCGGCCGGCGCCGCGGGCGCGCGGGCTGCAGCCACCGGCTCGCGTGCCTCGGCCTCGCCGCTGCGCACGGGTACCGCGCCGCCGCCGGCCTGCGCCTCGTCCTGGCGCGGCGGGGTTTGGCAGCCGGCCAGTGCGGCCACGAGGGCGGCCAGCACGCAGATGGACGGTATGGTGGGTTTGCTCATGGCGGTTTCCTCATACAGATGAACGCTGGATTTCACGGTCGATCCCACCCTGGTCGCTGCGCCGGACGTTGCGGGCACTTCCGCAGAACCCGACATGGCGGCCCTTTCTGCTCGAGAACACGGGGGATATGGCGAATATAATAAAAACACATTTAAAGATAAACAAATAGATAAATCGATAAATGTGCGACCAGCAGGGCGCGCGGACGCGAAAAAGCAACGGGCCGCAGGGTGCGGCCCGTTGCAGGCATCCGTAAGGGGGGGTCAGACCTTGTGGTAGACCTCGGCGCCGGTCTGCACGAATTCCACCGACTTCGTTTCCATGCCCTTCTCCAGGGCCTCGTTCTCGCTGATGCCCTGCCTGGCGGCGAAGTCGCGCACGTCCTGGGTGATCTTCATGGAGCAGAAGTGCGGCCCGCACATGGAGCAGAAGTGGGCGACCTTGGCTGACTCCTTGGGCAGGGTCTCGTCGTGGAAGGACTTGGCCTTGTCCGGGTCGAGGCCGAGGTTGAACTGGTCGGCCCAGCGGAACTCGAACCGCGCCTTGCTGAGCGCATTGTCGCGGATCTGGGCGCCGGGGTGGCCCTTGGCGAGATCCGCCGCATGGGCGGCCAGCTTGTAGGTGATGATGCCTTCCTTGACGTCGTTCTTGTCCGGCAGGCCCAGGTGTTCCTTGGGCGTCACGTAGCAGAGCATGGCGGTGCCGTACCAGCCGATCATGGCGGCGCCGATGCCCGAGGTGATGTGGTCGTAGCCGGGGGCGATGTCGGTGGTGAGGGGGCCCAGGGTGTAGAAGGGCGCCTCGTCGCACCACTCCAGTTCCTTGTCCATGTTCTCCTTGATGAGCTGCATGGGCACGTGGCCGGGACCTTCGATCATGACCTGGCAGTCGTGCTTCCAGGCAATTTGCGTCAATTCACCCAGCGTCTTCAGCTCGGCCAGCTGGGCCTCGTCGTTGGCGTCGTAGATGGAGCCGGGGCGCAGGCCGTCGCCGAGCGAGAAGCCGACGTCGTAGGCCTTCATGATCTCGCACATCTCCTCGAAGTGCGTGT
>JAQVJE010000157.1:1973-5116 GCA_028695325.1 Gallionellaceae bacterium | reverse complement strand
ACCGCCAACTTCACCGCCGGGCCGGCCATGACCGTCGAACAGTGCGCGCGCGCCATCAACGCCGGCCGCCACAGCGCCGAGCGCGCCCATCTGGCCGGCAGCCAGCTCTACATCGGCGGCGAGATGGGCATCGGCAACAGCACCGCTGCCGCCGCCCTGGCCTGCGCCCTGCTGGGCGAGGAGCCGGAGCGCCTGGCCGGGCCGGGCACCGGCCTGGACCCGGCCGGGGTGGCGCGCAAGGCCGCGGTGGTGCGGCGCGCCCTGGCCATGCACCGCGACCACCTGGGCGAGCCGTTCGAGGTCCTGCGCCGCCTGGGCGGCTTCGAGATCGCCGGCCTGGCCGGTGCCTATCTGGCCTGCGCCAAGATGGGCCTGCCGGTCCTGGTCGACGGCTACATTAGCACGGCCGCCGCCCTGGCCGCCGAGCGCCTATGCCCTGGTACGGCGCAGTGGTACATCCAGTCGCACGCTTCCGCCGAGCCGGGTCACGCCCGCCTGCTGGCGGCGCTCGGCGGCCGCCCGCTGCTCGACCTCGGCATGCGCCTGGGCGAGGGCAGCGGCGCGGCGGTGGCGGTGCCGCTTTTGCGCCTGGCCTGCGCCCTGCACGGCGGCATGGCCACCTTCGCCGAGGCTGGCGTCCATGGGCCGGCCTGAGCCCACCCTGGTCACGCTGCTGCGCCACGGCGAGGTGGCGGGGCGGCCGCATGTCTTCCGCGGTGCCGACGACGCGCCGCTCAGCGAGCGTGGCCGGGCACAGGTGCTGGCCGCCGCCGCCGGCCTTGGCCATCTGGATGGCGTCGCCACCTCGCCACGGTTGCGCTGCCGGGCGGTGGCGGAGGAGATCGCCGCGGCGCGGGGCCTGGAACTGGCGGTGCTGGCCGACCTGGCGGAGCTGGACTTCGGCGCCTGGGAGGGCCGCAGCGTCGCCGAGGTCGCCGAGGACTGGCCCGAGGCCCATGCCGCTTTTTGCCGCTTCGACGATGCCGCCGCAGCCCCCGGCGGCGAGCGCCTGGGTGACTTCCGCCGTCGCGTCCTGGCCGCCTGGGCGGCCTGGCTGGCCGACGCCGGCGGCGGCCACCGCCTGCTGGTCTGCCACGCCGGGGTGATGCGGGTGCTGCTGCAGGCCACCCTGGACCTGCCGGACCACGCCCTATACCGCATCGCCCTGCCCGAGGCGGCGCATTTCCAGGTCTCCATCCTGGCCGGCCATGCACCGGTCCTGTTGAGCCTGAACTGATGCGCGGATTCCTGCACGCCCTCCAACTGCTCACCCGCCTGCCGGTGCGGGGCGATGCCGGGCGGCCCGAGGATGCGGCGGCCTGGTTTCCTGCCGTCGGCCTGCTGGTGGGCGGCCTGGTGGCCGGCGCCGCCTGGCTGGGCGCCCTGGCCGATCCCTGGCTGGGGGCGCTCATGGCCCTGCTGGCCTGGGTATGGGTGACCGGCGGGCTGCACCTGGACGGCCTGGCCGACCTGGCCGATGCGCTGGGCGCCGCCCACCGCGACCGCGAGCGCTTCCTGGCGGTGCTGGCCGACCCCCACCTGGGCGCCTTCGGGGCCATGGCCATGATGATGCAGCTGATCGCCAAGCTGGTCCTGCTCATGTTGGCGCTCAAGTTGGGTGTGAGTCTCTGGGTCTTGGTCCTGGTGCCGGCCTGGGCGCGCCTGGGCGCGCTGTGGTGGGCACGGAGCCTGCCGGCGCTGAAGCCCGGCCTGGGCCAGCGCTATGCCGGGCGTTCGGGGGCCTGGCTGCCCTGGGCCTGGCTGGCCGTCCTGGCGGCGGCCAGCCTCGCCGTCGCCCCGGTGTTGCTCGCCGCCTCCCTTGTCATCCTGGCCTGGCGTGGCTTCCTGAAGGCCAGGGTGGGCGGCATGAACGGCGACTGCCTGGGCGCCGGCATCGAGGTGGTCGAGACCCTGGCGCTCCTCCTCAGCCTGGCTTGCGCTGCCGCTTGACCGCGTACATGCGGACGTCGGCGGCATGCAGCAGGGTGTCCATGCCGCTGCCATCGCGCGGGTAGACGGCGTGGCCGCAGCTGCATGACGGCCGCAGGGTGAGGTCGCCAACCTGGAGCGGCTCGCCCACCTTGCGCTTGATCTCATTGTCGATCTCGGTGATGCGCCCGGCGTCGCCGACGCCGAGCAGGATGACGCCGAACTCGTCGCCACCCAGGCGGGCCACCGTGTCGGTGGCGCGCACCGACTTCAGCAGGCGGGCGGCGACCGCCTTGAGTAGATCGTCGCCAACGGTGTGGCCGTACTGGTCGTTGATCGGCTTGAAGTCGTCGAGGTCGATGTAGAGCACGGTGGCCTCGAGGCCGTCCTGGCGGGCGTGGGTGAGGGCCTCGGCGAGGCGGCTGTAGAACAGGTTGCGGTTGGCCAGGCCGGTCAGGGGGTCGTGGGTGGCCTCGTGCCTGAGCTGCACGCCGGTCTCTTCCAATGCCTGCATTTGGGCGCTGATGGTGTCGACGTGCAGGCGCGTCTGGCGGTAGGTGAGGTAGGCGATCAGGCAGGCGAGCAGGATCAGGAGCAGGCCCAGGGCGAGGTCGACGGCGATGGCGTGCCAGCTGGCCGTGCGGGCGTCCTCGATGGTGCGTTCGATCCTGGTGCGCTCGTAGGTCTCCAACTCGCCGACGCTGGCGATGAAGTCCAGGTTGTACGGGCGCAGGTCGCCGGCGATGAGGTGGCGGGCCTCGCCGAAGCGGCCCTGGCGGGCGAGGTCGCTGATGCGTTCATGCAGGTCGACGATATGGGCGACCAGGCGGTCCTGCTTGTCCAGCTGGGCCTGCTCGAACTCGTCCAGATCCATGGCGCGCAGCGCGTTGCGCGCCTTGCCGACCTCGTAGCCCCACTTGATGTACTGCTGGAAGTGATCGTCCTGCTCGAAGGGGTCGTCGACCAGCACCTGGTAGACCAGGCTGTTGTGCCGGTTATGGGTGGCCTTGAGCAGGTCGCTGGCGTACTGGATCTTGCGCTCGTGCTGGACGACGATGGCGGCGACCCGCGCCGCCTGGGCGCGCATGTTGAGCACCGAGTTGGCCACCAGCACCGCCATCAGGCCGATCAGGATGGCGAAGCCCGACAGGATGAGGCGGGCCATGCGCCTGGGCACATGCGGGCTGGACTGGTTGGCGGTCATGGCTCCCTGG
>JAQVJE010000157.1:0-1873 GCA_028695325.1 Gallionellaceae bacterium | reverse complement strand
TTCGCCGAGTATTGAAGCCATCAAAGCTATGGATAACCTCGGCTTATATCCAAATACAAAAAATTGACTGTCAAAGGGGGGGGCGGTTGACTACCCTTGCCGGCTGTTATTCCATGTCCCAGCAACCATTGCGCCCGTCGTCCGGCGGGTTGTTTTATAGAGGTTTTTCATGCGACTGATTCTTCTCGGCGGCCCCGGCGCGGGCAAGGGTACCCAGGCCAACTACATCAAGGAAAAGTACGGCATTCCCCAGATCTCCACCGGCGACATGCTGCGTGCCCACGTCAAGGCCGGCACCGAGCTGGGCGTCGCCGCCAAGAAGATCATGGACGCCGGCGGCCTGGTCTCCGACGACATCATCATCGGCATGGTCAAGGAGCGCCTGACCCAGGACGACTGCAAGGCCGGCTACCTGTTCGACGGCTTCCCGCGCACCATCCCCCAGGCCGAGGCCATGAAGGCCGCCGGCGTGCCGATCGACGCCGTGGTCGAGATCGACGTGCCCGACGAGGAGATCATCAAGCGCATGTCCGGCCGCCGCGTCCACGTCGCCTCCGGCCGCACCTACCACGTCGTCTTCAACCCGCCCAAGGTGGCCGGCAAGGACGACGTCACCGGCGAGGACCTGATCCAGCGCGACGACGACAAGGAAGAGACGGTCAAGAAGCGCCTCGACGTCTACCACGCCCAGACCGAGCCGCTGGTGAAGTTCTACGGCGACTGGGGCAACACCGGCGCGGCCGGCGCGCCCAAGTACATCAAGGTGTCCGGCGTCGGCTCCGTCGACAGCATCACCAGCGCCGTGTTCGCCGGCCTGGATTCGGTCAAGCAGTGAGCATGACGGCCATCCCCGACTTCACCGAGGCCGAGCAGCGCCTGGTTGACGTCGCCCTGCGCGAGCGTTACGGCCAGAGCGTCGAGTTCGACCTGGTGGAGACGGAGATCCGCCTCAATCCGGCCGACCGCGAGCTGACGGTGTGTCCGGCCATCTACTGGGAGGACGCCGAACGCTGCCGCTTCGTGGTCGCCAAGACCGGCATGGACAAGTTCCGCAGCATGTTCTTCTGGTCGGTGAAGGACCGCTTCTCGACCGGCAAGGAGGAGTACGACAACCTGGGCGACTGCCTGGTGACGACCCTCAAGATGCAGGAAGAAGCGGCCAAGCGGCGCGCCGAGGAAACCGGCGTCGCTGAATGAATTGATACGGGAACCCCAGGGTTCCCGTTTTTGTATGCAAATCTGAATCGAGTTAAGGGGAATCGAACATGGCGAAGAAAAAGAACGCCTTCTATGCCCAGTCCGGCGGCGTTACCGCCGTCATCAATGCCTCGGCCTGCGGCGTCATCGAGACCGCGCGCAAGCACTCCGACGTCATCGGCAAGGTCTACGCCGGCAAGAACGGCATCATCGGCGCCTTGACCGAGGAGCTGATCGATACCAGCAAGGAGACCGACGCCGCCATCGCCGCGCTGCGCTCCACCCCGTCCGGCGCCTTCGGCTCCTGCCGCTTCAAGCTGAAGTCGCTGGAGGCCAACAAGCGCGAGTACGAGCGCCTGATCGAGGTGTTCAAGGCCCACAACATCGGCTACTTCTTCTACAACGGCGGCGGCGACTCGGCCGACACCTGCTACAAGGTGTCCCAGTTGTCCGAGGCCATGGGCTATCCCATCCAGGCCATCCACGTGCCCAAGACCGTGGACAACGACCTGCCCATCACCGACTGCTGCCCGGGCTTCGGCTCGGTGGCCAAGTACATCGCCGTGTCCACCCTGGAGGCCTCCTATGACGTGCGCTCCATGGCCAAGACCTCGACCAAGATCTTCGTGGTCGAGGTGATGGGCCGGCACGCCGGCTGGATCGCCGCCGCCGGCGG
>JAQVJE010000021.1:16286-22565 GCA_028695325.1 Gallionellaceae bacterium | reverse complement strand
CGGCCTGGCCGACTCGGCAGCCGTCAACATCACCGTCGATTCCGTCAACGACCCGCCCATCGCCAATCCCGACCCCATCGTCATCAACGAGGACGTCACCAGCACCTTCGATCCGCGCGCCAACGACTTCGACGTCGACACGCCGCACGACCAACTGGTCATCACCAGCCTGAACGGACAGGCGGTCGATCCCGCGCATCCAGAAAACTACGTCCCGACCGATGTCTACGACCCCTCCGGCCGCCTCGCCGGCCAGGTCAGCATGACCGCGGATGGACAGGTCAAGTTCGACCCGGCGCCGGACTACACCAACGATCCGACCAACCTGCCGGTCATCCCCTACACCATCAGCGACGGCCAGGGCGGCCAGGCCAGCTCCGTGATCACCATGCAGGTGCGACCACTCAACGACTCACCGATAGCCGTGGATGATCTTGCCAACATCGACGAAGACGGCATGCCGGTCGCCGGCAACGTGCTCACCAACGACAGCGACGTCGACGGCGACGATCTCGACGTGGTCGGTTTCGTCGCCGGCAATGCCGACGACGGCGATCTGGAAACCCCCGACAGCGACGGCAGCATCGCTGGTACCTACGGCACCCTGACCTGGAACGCCGAGACCGGCGAGTACCAGTACACCCTCGACAACAGCAACAAGACGGTACAGAAGCTCGGCCCCGGCCAGACCCTGACCGACACCTTCACTTATGAAGTCACGGATGGCAAGGGTGCTGTCGACACCGCCACCCTCACGGTGACCGTCCACGGCACCGACGATGGCATCACCATCACCGGCATCGGCGCCGCGGGCGGCGACCTCACGGTCCACGAAAACGACCTGCCGGCCGGCAGCAGCCCCGACGCCGGCAGCCTGAGCAAGTCCGGCAGCTTCAGCATCGAGGCCCTCGACGGCATCAAGACGGTCGAGGTCGGCGGCACCACCCTGACCGCGGCCCAGCTCACCGCCGCCTCGACCTACCCGGTCAGCATCGAGACCGAACACGGCACCCTGACACTGACCGGCTACTCCGGCGACGACCAGGGCGGCACGGTCAGCTATACCTACACCCTGAAGCGCACGGTCGACAACGACAGCCAACAGGGTGCCGACGACGATCATTATGTCGAACAGGTCGCCGTCACCGTGACCGACAGCGACGACGATGCGGTGGCGTCCTCGATCAACGTCGACATCACCGACGACACACCGTCGGCCACAGACCACGCGGCATCGGGTTCGGCACAGGCCGACACCAACCTGATGTTCATCATCGACGTGGCGCCGAAGGACGACCAATACCAGGGCCAACTACCCGACGGGCCGGGGATGGAAGACACCGGCCAGTTCGCCGGCAACCCAGAGTGGACCCGCCTGCACGCCACCGTCGTCGCCATGCACGAGCTCATCGACAAGTATGACGGCCAGGGCGACGTGCGCGTCTACATCGTCGTCTTCGACAGCAAGGGCGAGCGCGTTGGTGGCGCCTGGATGACCGCGGCCGAGGCGCACGCCTTCGCCGACGCACTGGAGACCTATATCGGTAGCGACGGCCACCCAGGCGGCAACTACGATGCCGCCCTGGCCGCCGCCATGGAGGCCTACGCGAATCCCGGCGACGGCAAGCTGGCCGACGCGCAGAACGTCACCTACTTCATGTCGGACGGCGTGGCGCGGGCCGGTGACGGCGACACGGCCACGCTAACCAACCAGTACGCCATGGCCACCGACCAGTACGAGATCCACCCCGACTACGGGCAATCCGACTTCGGCATCCAGCCCGCGGAACAGGCGGCCTGGGAACAGTTCCTGCGCGACAACAACATCAAGGCCTATGCCGTCGGTATGGGCGGGGACGTCCAGCCCGGCGAACTCGACCCGATCGCCTACGATGGCCAGAGCGGCACCGACACGAATGCCATCATCGTCGATGAACACGCCGACTTCCAGACCAAGCTCGTCAGCGGCTCCGATTTCAGCCATCACGGCAACCTGCTCGATGGCGGCGGCTACGGCGCCGACGGCGGTTACGTCAGGAGCATCAGCTACGGCGGCGACACCTTCACCTTCGACGGCAGCCAGGTCACCCGCACCGGCAACGGCACCACCACCTATGCCTATGATGCCGCGACGCACCAGCTCATCCTCACCACGGCCAACCAGGGCGTGTTGACGGTCGACATGCTGAGTGGCGAGTACGATTACGTCCAGCATGGCCAGCCCGGTCTGCAGGACGAGACCTTCACCTACACCTTGGTGGACAGCGACGGCGACACCACAGCAGGCCACACCCTGGGCTTCACGTTCGCCCCCGCTGGCGCCGACACGCCGGCGCCGGCCGACGACCGGGTCATCGTCGCCCACGTCGTTACCGGCGTCGACGACCCCTACGTCAACAACTACCTCGTCCTGCGCGACGAGTGGCTGCTGTGGAACGACAGCGACCCGCAGGGGGATCCGCTCGCCATCGCTGGTGTCGGCGGCGTGACCAACCATTACACCGAGTACTACACCCCCACTGTCGCACACGATGCGGCCGACAACGTGGTCAATTACACTTGGCAGTACGATCAGGGCTTCGACAACCACTTCTACTACTCCGCCAGCGACGGCGAGAACGACGCCACGGCCAGGGTCGGCCTGGAATACGGGGACGACGTTGTGCTCAGCACGTACGTCTTCGACCCCGAGGCGCCCTATGTCAAAACCACCGCTGACGACGACAGCACCATCATCATCGGCTATGACAACCCCGACCACCCCGGCCTGAAGAACATCATTCATGCGCAAGGTGGCAATGACGTCGTCGTTGGTGGCGCCGGTAACGACAGCCTGTTCGGCGATGCCGGCAATGACTGGCTGGTCGGCGGCGCCGGCAATGACACCCTGTACGGCGGGACTGGCAACGACCTCCTGGAAGGCGGCAGCGGAGCCGATACCTTCGCCTGGACCCTGGCCGACCGCGGCAACTTTGGCGCCCCCGCGCTGGACGCCATCCGGGACTTCAACACGGCAGAAGGCGACCGCCTTGACCTGCGCGACCTGCTCGAAGGCGAACACGGAGACGCCAGCGACATCGGCAACCTCGAGGAGTACATCGATATCGCCACGGACGGCTCCGGCAACACCGTCATCCGCATCAGTTCAAGCGGTGGCTTTGACAACGGCAATTACGCCGCCGGCGCCGAGGACCAACGCATCACCCTGAGCAACGTCGACCTCTATTCGCAGTATGGCGTCACTGCCGGCCACGAGTCGGAACTGATAGCCGCGATGATGGCGCAGAAGAACCTGCTGGTGGACTGACCCAGGACAAGGCCCAACAACCGCTCGAACCCCTATTATGCACACCTCGACAGACGTGCAGCACGATGGCACCCCTAAAACAGGGCATAAGGATCTTTTTATTCTCCCCGAGGAACGGGGCGAGAGCACCGGCACACCGCCAGCGCCCGCCCGTGATCGACACCATGGCGTTGCCCCATGCCGGAGGATGAGGTGATGGATGAACTGTCCGCCCTGGATGTCAGCTGGCTCATGCTGGACACCAGCTGGCTCGCCCTGGCCGCCTACGCAATCATGCTGGCCATCGTGTTCGTGATCTGCGACAGCGAACATATCGTGCCCAGGTGGTCTCTGCGCCTGTTCCTGGCCGCCCTCACCCTGCAGTCGGTGGGGCTCGCCCTGGCCTTCCCTTACCTGCTCACCGCCGTTCAGATCGTGTCCCTGGCCGGCATCGGCTGGATCGTCTTCGCCATGATCCAGGACATCAAGATGCACGGCGGCAGGCATCAGGCCTGACCGGCCAGCAGCATGGCCATCGATCACGCGCACGACAGGAAGGAAAGCCATGACATCCGCATCGTCGAATCGGAGGCCTGCTCCATCTACGACAAGATAATCCTCTCCGACAGGCCAAGATCGGTCTTCTTCGTGAAGGGGAAGATCCATTCCTGCCCGGTTGGCGGCCGCCTGGAATCCAGATACATGGGCCATGACAACAGCCTGTTCATCGGCACCTATGACAGCCGCGCCACCTTGGGCATGATCGTCGAGGACCTGCACCTGGCCGTACGCAGCGGCGCCGGCTGAGTCGGGAGAATGGGAGACTGCACCACCTCGGCCGCCCACCTATAATGCAGGGCGTCTACGAAGCCAACCGGCTGCATGGCGGTGATGGCGCCGCGCGACGAACCAGGGAAACCAACGGGAAGAGAAGACCATGGGGATTGCCACTCTGAGCATCGCATTGACCTTGGCCGTCGCCCTCGCCGCCTATCTGTTCGCCAGGCAACTACTGGCCAACAAGCGGGTACGCTTCAGCCGACGCCTTGCCGGCCATATCCTGGACATGAACCGGGATGGCTACATGCTTCTCGACCGCGAACTACGCGTGCAGGATGTCAACGATCGCCTCTGCCAGCTACTCGAACTGCCACGCACCGCACTGCTCAACCGCTCCGTCTTCGCGCATCTGGACCGCAAGCATCTAGGCAGCCTGGCCGCCCTGCCGGGCAGTCGCCCAAATCCGGCCACCATCAACCGCGAGATCGAACTCGCCCGGCCCGGCGCCGATGCCCGCCCTTTCCGGCTTGCCTACCTGCCTCTGACCGACCAGTACAGCCTGTTTTCCGGGGCCATCCTGCTGCTGCGCGACCTGTCTGCAGGACCCGACAGGAACGCCGGCTATCAGTCGCGCGTGGGCGCCGTCTTCGAGCATACCGGCGAGGGCGTCATGATCCTCGACACCAACGGCCGCATCGAGCTGGTTAACCCTGCCTACACCAAGATCACCGGCTTCAGCGAAGACGAGGTGCGCGGCAAGGTGCCCCAGGCCCTGCGTTTCGGCCATATCTGGGCCCAGCTGCTTGCCACCGGGCACTGGCAGGGTGAAATCGTCAGCAATCGCAAAGACGGCGAGAGCTACCCCGAATGGCTGACCATCAGCGCCGTCCATGACGAGGAAGGCGCTTTACAGAAATACGTCGCCCTGTTCTCGGATGTCAGCCGGCTCAAGCACACCGAGGAAGAACTGCGCCACATGGCGCATTACGACGCCCTCACCGATCTGCCCAACCGCACCCTGTTCGGCATCCAGCTCAACATGGCGCTCGAACGCGCGGCCCGGCGTGGCACCAAGCTGGCCCTGTTCGAACTCGACCTCGACGGCTTCAAGGCGGTCAACGATACTGCCGGCCACGCGGCCGGCGACCAATTACTGAAGACGATTGGCGGCCGCCTACGCAAGACCCTGCGCAGCGAGGACGTAGTCGCGCGCTTAGGCGGCGACGAGTTCGCCATGATCATCGAGAATCCGCCGAATGCCGTCCATCTTGGCAATCTGGCCAACAAGCTCATCGCCGCGGTCAGCCAGCCGGTCGAACTGCGGGGATACAACGCAAAGGTCACTGCCAGCGTCGGCATCGCCATCTACCCCCAGGATGGGCGCGACGCCGAGGCACTGCTCAAGGCCGCCGACATTGCCATGTACGTCAGCAAGTCCGCCGGCCGCAATACCTATACCTACCACGACGACGAAATGACCCGCTCGGCCAACCAGCGGCTGACCCTGGAACGCAACCTGCGCCAGGCACTCGATGAAGGCCAACTGGCGCTGTACTACCAACCGCAATTCAACGTCCGCAGTGGCCAGGTGCTCGGCGTCGAGGCACTGCTGCGCTGGGACCATCCGGAACTGGGCACCGTCCCGCCCGAAGAGATCATCCAGGTAGCCGAGGAAATCGGACTCATTCATTCCCTCGGCGAATGGATACTCCGGCAGGCCTGCAACCAGGTCCAGGCCTGGGTACACGAGCGCCTGTTCGGCGGCACTTTGTCCGTCAACGTATCCAGCCTGGAAATCGAGCGCCCCGATTTCGCCGCCATGGTCGAGCGCATATTGGCCGAGACCGGGCTCGATCCCCGGCGCCTGATCATCGAGCTCACCGAAGACGTCCTGCAACGCAACACCAAGCAGATCACCATGGAGATCAGCCGGCTGCAGGCCCAGGGCGTCGACATCGCCATCGACGACTTCGGCAAGGGCTATTCGTCGCTCTCCTACCTGAGGCATCTTAGCGCCCATCGGCTCAAGATCGGCCCGCGTTTCGTGCAGGGACTGCCGGAGGACAAGGACAACACCACCGTCACCCGCGCCATCATCGCCATCGCCCAGGCCCTCGGTTTCGAACTGCTCGCCGGCGGAATCGAGACCGAGGATCAGCAAGCCTTCCTGGAACGGGAAGGCTGCACCCTGGCGCAGGGCTACCTCTATGCCA
>JAQVJE010000021.1:11433-16186 GCA_028695325.1 Gallionellaceae bacterium | reverse complement strand
CCCGCTGGCCCGATCGGCCTGCTCGCCCTCGCGGACGGCCGGATCGGTCCTGACGAGACCCTGTTGCTGGTCGAGCGCGGCCCAGGCAGTACCCTGTTGACGGCGGCCTCGCACCAGACCTTCTACACGCTCGCCGTACTGGCATTCGGCGCCGCCCTGCTACTCCACCTCCTCCTGGTCTGGCGGACCGAGCACCGCATCGCCCGGATCGGCGCGGCCTTGCGCCGATTCGCCGAGGGCGATGGCGCGGTCCGGGTCGCCCTGAGCGGCAGCGACGCCATCGGCCGCCTGGCCCTGCAGTTCAACGACATGGCCGACCGCATCGGGCAGGCGCGCAGCGACCTGGCAGAGAGCGAGGAACGCCTGAAGTTCGCCCTGCACGGCAGCAACATCGGCATCTGGGACTGGCGCATCGATTCCGGCCACACCTACTACTCGCCGCGCTGGAAGGGCCTGCTCGGCTACGACGAACGCGAGGTGCTGCCGCACTCCGAGGAATGGCTCAAGCGCGTCCACCCGGACGACTTCCAGCGCGTCATGGCACAGTTGCGCGACCACATGAGCGGCAGCGACGCCTTCTTCGAGAGCGAACACCGCCTGCGCCGCAAGGACGGCGGCTACATCTGGGTGCACGAGCGCGGCGTCGCGCTGCGCGACGCCGACGGCACGCCCTACCGCATGGTCGGCGCCATCTCGGACATCAGCCGGCGCAAGGAGATCGAGTCCGCCCTGCAGCGCAGCGAGGAGGCCTACCGCTCGGTGGTCAATGCCGTCACCCAGGTGATCTTCCGCAGCGACGACGGTGGCCGCCTGACCTTCCTCAACCCGGCCTGGGCGGACCTTACCGGCATCCCCGTAGCGACGGCGCTGGCGCAGCCGCTGACAGACTTCGTGGCGGCCGAGGACCGCGACCAGGCCAGCCGGCTGTTCGCCGCCCTCAGCCAGGACGAAGAGGCCGTCCTGGCGGGCGAGTTCCGCCTCACCACCCGCAACGGCGGCCAGCGCTGGTTCAGCCTGCATGCCCGCTCGCTGCGGCACGACCGGGGTGAGACTGGCATCGCCGGCCTGCTGACCGACATCGACGCCCTCAAGAAGGCCCAGGACGCCCTCACCCAGAGCAACAAGGAACGTAACACCATCCTGGACCTTAGTCCTGACGGCTATGTATTCATCGGCACCGACGCCCGCGTGGTATACGTCAACCCCGCCTTCCTCGCCATGACCGGCCTGGCCGAAGCGGAGATCGTCGGCCGGGAACTGCATGCCCTGGAAGAACGCCTGCTTGCGCTGTGCGACCCGGCCAGGCCGCTGCCCGGCTTCTCCGAGGCTACGGACGACCAGGAGCAGATATGCCATCTGGTACGTCCGGAGAAGACGATCCTCAAATGGCTCATCCGCCATATCCGCGACCAGGGAGGCAACCTGCAGGCTGGGGTCATCTTCTTCCGCAACGTCACCGCCGAGGTCGAGGTCGACAACATGAAGAGCGAGTTCCTCTCCACTGCGGCGCATGAACTGCGCACACCGATGGCCAGCATCTACGGCTTCGCCGAGCTACTCCTGGCGCGCGAATTCGATCCCGCCACCCAGCGTGACCTGCTGCAGCGCATCCACCGCCAGACCAAGAACCTCACCAACCTGGTCAACGAGTTGCTAGACCTGGCCCGCATCGAGGCGCGCGGCAGCAAGACCTTCAAGTTCCAGGCCCAGGAGCTGACCCCGGTAGTCCTCAACACCCTCGGTGCCTTCTACGTGCCACCCGAGAGCCACAGCCTGGAGACCGATCTGCCCAGGCACCTGCCAATCGTCAACATCGACGCCGACAAGATCCACCAGGCCCTGACGAACGTGCTCGGCAACGCGCTCAAGTACTCGCCGGCCGGCGGCACGATCCTGGTCCGCGCGGTCGAACGCAGCGGCCAAGCCGGCGCCTACGTCGGCATCGCCGTAGAGGACCAGGGCATCGGCATGACCGCGGAGCAGATGGCGCACATGTTCGACCGCTTCTACCGCGCCGACACCTCCGGCGCCATCCCCGGCACCGGCCTCGGCATGTGCCTGGTCAAGGAGATCATGGGCATCCACGGCGGCGAGGTCACGGTCAGCAGCCAGCCCGGCGTCGGCACCGAGGTCACCCTGTGGCTGCCCGTCGTCCGGCCGGCCCCCGGCGAGGACGCAGACAGACGATGAACGACAAACGCATACTGCTGGTCGACGACCAGGAAGACATCCGCCTCCTGCTGCAACTGACCCTGGCGCCGCTGGGCTGGGCGCTGCACATGGCCGGCGACGGCCATACGGCGCTCCGCCTGGCGGGAGAGCTGCGCCCTGACTGTGTGATCCTCGATATCATGATGCCGGGCGGCCTGGACGGCTACGCGGTCTGCCGTGCCCTGCGCGCCGACCCGGCGACCGCGCACGCCTACATCATCCTGTTGAGCGCGCGCGGCCAACAGCGCGACGTCGACGAGGGTCGCCGGGCCGGTGCCGACTACTACATGCTGAAGCCTTTCAGCCCCATCGAACTCGGCAACCTGATCACACAAGCCTGTCACTGAGCCCCCTCCGTCAAGCGGATTATCAATATAAATACTTAATGCATTCTATGTATCAGTAATTAACGATATTCTTGCCTGTGATCCTATTTTGGCAGGCCTTTGGTCCCCTCACCGGCCCGCATTAATATCGGCGTCACTGCCGTCCGGCAGGATATTGGGTCGCCGGCATCGCCGCACCGGCTTGGCAGCACCAAAAAACGCCCAAAAAAATCATATCCATTTGTTTTTATTAAATAACAAACAGCAGGACACGCCCTGGCAGGCGCCCAGGCCACCGCGCATCGGGCCGCTACGGCCGACAACCCATACCGGCCATGCGCATGCGGTGTTTGCCTGCAATGCCGAGCAAATAACTTCCGTGCAGATAAATCCGTTTGAAAAAATGAAAACCTGTATTAGCATACCCAACCATATCGCGCATCCAAACAAACATGGCGTGCGCATATCGCGGACCAAACCGCGTTCACCCGGATCTGGACATGTGGGAGCCTCAAGATGACCAACTCGCTCAAGCAGTTTATCCGTGACGAAGAAGGCGCCACCGCCGTGGAATACGCCCTCATCGTGGCCCTCATCGCCGTCGCCATCATCCTGTCCCTCCAAGGGGTGCGGGACGCCCTCATCGACGTCTTCGAAAAAATCGCCACGACCCTCAGCGACGCCAGCGGCTAACCGACAGCGACAGCGCCCGCCCGGACACGGATCGACTGTTTGCCCACCCTGGCCGTCCTGATCGCCTGGGCGGCCGTACTGGCCTACCACGATTGGCGATGGCGGCGCCTGCCCAACTGGCTGCTGGCCTTCGGCGCGCTGATCGGCGCGATTCATTGGGCCGCCCATGGCGTCATGCCCTATGGTGCGCCGCCCCTCGACGGCCTGCTGGCGGCGCTGCTGGCCTTGGTCGTACTGTGGCCGGCCTACCGGTTGGGCTGGATGGGAGCGGGAGACGTCAAGTTCCTCGCCACCATAGGCTGGCTGGGCGGCCACCAGGTGCTGCTGACCGTCTTCCTGGCCGGCGCCCTGGTAGGCGGGCTGCTCGCTCTGGCCATCCTGGCGCCCAGCCTGGCGAACTTGTTCGCCGGCGCCGAGTTGTCAGCAAGGCTGCGTCGCCGGGTGCCCTACGGGGCCGCGCTGGCCACTGTATTGATCGCACTCAGCGCAATGCGTCTATACTCTTCCTGACGTCAGCGGGGATTGAAGATAACAAATGAAACAGCGGACACAAAGGGCTGGACAGCGAGCGGGCAGGCGCCAGGGCGGCGCAGCGCTGATCGAGTTCGCCCTCGTGTTCGTACTGTTCTTCATGGTTCTGTACGGCGCCATCGCCTACGGCGTGATGTTCGCGGTCCGGCACAGCCTGACCCAGGCGGCTGCCGAGGGCGCACGCGCCGCCCTCCAGGATGTTGGCGACCTCGCCGACCGCATGGAACACGCCCGTCTCGCCGCCAGCGACGCCGTCGACTGGCTGGGTTCCCTGGCCCCGGTCCCGCAGGTCACCTCATCGCCCTGCACCGCGACGGGATACACCTGTGTGGAGGTCAGCCTGTCGTATGATTATGCGAGCAACCCGATCATCCCGCCCCTGCCCGGCATGGGGATCGTCCTGCCCGCCACACTGGCCGCGCAGGCCACCGTGCAACTGGACGCGGTCGACTAGCCGGCCGCCATCATCACCGAGGACTCGACATCGTGGGTAAAACGCAAAAACTCGTCGGCTTGATACTGATCGTGGTGGCGCTGGCGCTAGCCGCTTATGCCTGGGTGGTGAGTAGCCGCATGGCGGAGGAGCAGAAGGCGCAGATGCCCAAGCTGGAATCAGTGGTAGTGGCCAAGGCTCGTATCCCGGCCGGCAGCCTGATCGGCACCGACATGCTGCAGACCTCGCAGTTCCCGACCCGTCCGGAAGGCTCCTATGCCAGGCCCGAGGCCGTGGTCGGCAAGATCGCCGCGGCCGACATCGCTGCCGGCGAGGCGATACTGGCCGAACGCCTGGGTGGCGGCCTGCGCGCCATGCTGCAGCACATCGGCCCCGACGAGCGTGCCGTCGCCGTTCGCGTCGATGAGGTGGTCGCGGTGGGCAACCGGTTGACGCCGGGCGACCACGTCGACGTCTTCGCCACACTGAACCGCAACGGCACCGAGATCGACGACACCCAGGCCCGCCTGCTGCTGGAGAAACTGCCCGTGTTGGCCTT
>JAQVJE010000021.1:0-11333 GCA_028695325.1 Gallionellaceae bacterium | reverse complement strand
CCGCCGCGACCGCCGAGGCGATCGGTGCGACGCCTGCGCCGCAGGTGTTCGAAGTGGCGGCCGGTGGCCAACGCACGCTCAGGCTGGACAAGCCGGTGCAGCGCGTCGCCGTAGGCGATGGCGAGATCGCCCAGGTCAAGCCGCTCAACAAGCAGGAACTGCTGCTGCAGGGCATGCGCCCGGGCACCACCACACTGCTGGTCTGGCACAAGTCTGCCGCTGCGCCGCTGGATTACCGCATCCAGGTCAGCAAGGCAGTCGACGAGGCCGTGCTGGGCGACTACCCCGGCCTGCGCCTGAAGGCCTCCGGCGACCTGCTGCTGCTCGGCGGCACCGTGGCCAGCCTGGAGCAGCACGAGGCCGCCAGACAGGTCGCCGTGCACGCCGATGGCAGCGGCAAAGCCCCTCTGCTCGATACCGTCGAGTTGCCCTTCAGCAGCCAGGTGCTGGTGGATGTGCGCATCGTCGAGATGAGCCGCAAGGTGATCAAGCAGGCCGGCATCAACCTCTTCTCCAGCGCCTCCAACGCCATCACCTACGGCACATTCGCACCGAACAGCAGCGTCTTCAATGCCGGCTTCGGCGCCCCCATCTCGAAGGCACTCAACCTGCTGCTCGCTTCGCCGTCGGGTGACATCAGGAGCATCCTGAGCATCCTGGAGGGCAACGGCTTCGCCCGCACTCTGGCACAGCCCTCCCTGGTGGCGCAGAGCGGCCAGTCTGCCAACTTCATCGCCGGCGGCGAGATCCCGATCACCGTGACCCAGCCGCAGGGCCAGAGCACCACGCAGTTCAAGCCCTACGGCATCCGCCTCGACGTCGCACCCACCGTGCTGGCAGGCGACCGCATCGCCATGAAGATCGCCTCCGAGGTCAGCGAACCGGTCTTCAAGACCGACGAGGAATTGAGCCACCTGACCAGCCGACGCGCCGAGACCACCATCGAACTGGGCGACGGAGAGAGCTTCGTGATCGGCGGTCTGGTCAGCCAGAGCGTCGCCAAGAACATCGACAAGATCCCCGGCCTGGGTGACATCCCCGTCCTGGGCACCTTCTTCAAGAGCGTCAACCTGAGCCGCGAGGACAAAGAACTGCTGGTCATCGTCAGCCCCAGGCTGGTGCGGCCGGTCGCCGCCGGCAACCAACTCGGCCCGTTGCCGGGTGCCGAGGTGGCGGACTACAACCCCAGCCTGTGGGAAATGCTGATCACCTCCGACAGCGCGGAATCCGGCCGATTCACCGGCCTTTCTAAATAAACTGGCGAGGATCATGGTGGAAAAACGCTTCATCGTCGTCACCGACAACGAGACCCGGTTCAACGAGCTGAGCGAAACCCTGAAGGGCATCGGCACCTCGGTCTGGCTGCACTGGAACACCGACCTGCTCGCCCAGCTGGTCGGCTCCCTGGGCACCGACATCGTGTTCATCGACTACATCGGCGAGAACGCCGAAAAGGCAGCGGAACTCACCCGCAGCCTGCTGGCGGTCTATCCCAGCCTGTGGGTGGTCGGCTTTTCGCACCGTACCGACAGCCAGCTGGTGCTCGACGCCATGCGTTCCGGCGCGCGCGACTTCGTCGAGTTGCAGGCCCCGGTGGACACACTGAACACGGTCAAGAGCATCCTGGAACGCTCGCCGTCCCTGCCCGCGCAATCGTCCGGCAGGATGATCACCATCCTGGGGGCCCGGCCCGGCATCGGCACCACCACGGCGGCCATGCACCTCGCCCTGCTCCTGCAGCAGGAAGCGGCGCAAGGCGAGTCGGTGCTGCTGCTCGACTTCGGCTACCCGTCCGGTGACGCCGCCCTCTACCTCGACACCAAGGTGTCCTTCAATTTCTGCGACGCGGTACGCAGCCTGCGCCGCTTCGACCAGGCCCTGCTCAACACCGCCTTCGCCCACCACAAGAGCGGCATGGCGATCATGTCACTGCCACAGAATCTGGCCGACCTGCGTGACATCACGCCGACCGACGCCATGACCCTGCTCAGCCTGCTGAAGTCCTACTTCAAGGTGGTGGTGGCCGACCTCGGCGGCTTCGCCGGACTCGACCTGGTGATGTATGCACTCGGCATCTCCGACCATGTCGAACTGGTCTGTGAACAAAGCCTGCCGTCGGTCTATTCTGCCCGCCAGATGCTGGTCAACCTGCGCGAACGCGGCTTCGACACCGATCGCATCGGCCTCCTGACTGGCAAGTACGACGGCCGCATCGACTTGGCCCCGGCACAGATCGCGCAGAACCTGCAGATCCGCCACGACGGCGACTTGCCGCAGCGCACCGAGAAGATGATCGCCTGCGCCAACATCGGCAAGCCGCTCCTGGAAGTCGCCCCGCGCGACCCCTATCTCGACGTGCTGCGCAGCATCGCCGCCAACCTGCGCAAAGGCCAGCCGCATGCCGAGGCGCGCGGTGCCGAACAGGGGGCCACGCTGCTCGGCCGGCTCTTCAAACCGAACCTGCGCGCCGGGGGCTAAGGCATGGACTTCGACTTCGCGCTGGGCAAGGATCCGAACAGCGAGTTCCACCAGTCGGACGAGTTCCAAGACATCAAGGGCATGATGCACGGCCGCCTGGTCGACCGCATCGAGGACCTCGGCGCCGACTTCATCAACTGGACGCCGACGATGATCAAGCGCTTCGTCGCGCAGGAGGTGGAGAGCTTCACCGCCACCAACCGGATGCCGCTCAACGCCACCGACATCCAGTGCATCGTCAAGGACCTGACCGACGAGCTGACCGGGCTCGGTCCGCTCGAGAGCCTGATGGCCGACGAGTCGGTGGCCGACATCCTGATCAACGGCTACAAGGAAGTCTTCATCGAGCGCAACGGCCTCCTGCAGAAGAGCAAGATCCGCTTCATCGACAACAAGCACCTGATGCGCATCGTGCAGCGCATCATCGCCCCGCTCGGCCGCCGGGTCGACGAGGGCAACCCCATGGTCGATGCCCGCCTGCCCAACGGCGGCCGCATCAACGTCATCATCCCGCCGGTGTCGATCAACGGCCCGGTGGTGTCGATCCGCAAGTTCCGCACCAAGGCCCTGGAGGCCTCCGACCTGCTGACCTACGGCACCCTCAACGACGACATGCTGGAATTCCTGCGCCAGGCCACGGTGGCGCGCTGCAACATCGTCATCAGCGGCGGCACCGGCTCCGGCAAGACCTCCTTCCTCAACATGCTGGCGCAGTTCATCCCCGAGGGTGAGCGCGTCATCACCATCGAGGACGCCGCCGAGCTGCAACTGCTGCACGAGCACGTGGTGCGTCTGGAGACCCGCCCGGCCGGCCTGGAGGACGTCGCCGAAGTGACCGCCCGCGACCTGTTGCGCAACAGCCTGCGCATGCGCCCCGACCGCATCATCGTCGGCGAGGTGCGTGGCGGCGAGGCGGTGGAGATGCTGCAGGCCATGAACACCGGCCACGACGGCTCCATGTCCACCATCCACACCAACTCGCCGCGCGAGTGCCTGCACCGTCTGGAGATGCTGCTGCACTTCGGCGGCTGGCAGGGCACCGAGACCAACCTGCGCCGGCAGATCGCCGGCGCCCTCGACCTGATCGTCCACCTGGCCCGCCTGCCGAACGGCAAGCGCCGCGTCATGTCGATCAGCGAGATCACCGGCATCCAGGACGAGATGGTCTCCATGCAGGAGCTCTTCCGCTACGAGCCCCTCATCAACAACGGCCGCGAGGGCTGGGTCAACACCGGCTGTACGCCGGCCTCGCCCAAGCTGAAGCGCTACTGGGAACTCAACAAGGCGCAGCGGGGCCAGGCGTGAACGAGCTCACCGTCGTCATCGGCCTGGCCGTGCTCTGCCTGGTGGCAGCCGGGCTGCTGCCGTGGCTCGCCAGGACCGACAGCCAGCGCCGGCGCCTCGCCATGGGCCGTCTGGAAAGCGTCCTGGCACGCGCGGAACTGGCGTCCGCCATGCCGACCGCGGCCGGGCCGCGGAGCTGGCTGCCGCCGGTCATCGAAAGCTGGCTGCAACGCGCCGGCTTCACGCCGTCCCTGCGTCTGTACGCCATGTTCGCGGCTCCGGCACCCATCCTGGCCATCCTGGGCGCTGTCCTGTTCGGTGCCCAGGGCTTGCTACTCGGCCTGCTGGTGATCTACCCCGTCGCCCTGGCCATGTTCATGCGCTGGCGCGTCGAGCACTTCCACGACCAGGTGGTCACCCAACTGCCCGGCTTCATCGACTCGGTGGCCCGCATACTGAGCATCGGCACCAGCATGGAACTGGCCTTCCGCAATGCCAGCGACGAATGCGACGAACCCATGCGCGGCATCACCGCGCAGATGCTACTGCGCGCCCGCGCCGGCATGGCGATCGAGGACGCCATGAACCAGGTTGCCGACGCCTACCGCATCCGTGACCTCAGCTTCATGGCCTCGGTGTTCTATCTCGGCGTGCGCTATGGCGGCAATGCGCGCAGCGTGCTCGAACGCATCGCGCAGTCCATGCGCGAGCGCGAGCGTAGCCAGAAGGAACTGCACGCCATGACCTCGGAGACCCGCGCCAGCGCCTGGATATTGAGCGCCCTGCCGATCCTGGTCGCCCTGCTGATCCTGGTCAACCAGCCGAATTACCTGCGCGGCATGTGGGAAGACGATCTCGGCCACCGCTTGCTGCTTGCCGCCTTCGGCCTGCAGGTGTTCGGTATGTGGCTGCTGTTCCGCATGGCCAAGCTGCGCAACCGATAGCGGAGGCACGACCATGTACATGCCACTGATCGTCGCCATGAGTGTCGGACTGGCTGCCTTCGGCCTCGGCTGGCTGCTGTACGGCTACCACATGCAGATCACCAACCAGATCCGCCGGCGACGCCAATTCAGCCGCCTGGAACGCCTCGACCGCAGCGGCGAGCCCGTCACCAGCGACATCGACCAGGTGCTCGAGGGCGAGACCCTGATCGAGCGCGTGGCCCCCTACCTGACCGGCCAGCTGCGCGACAAGGCCCCTACCGAGCAGGACAGCGAGGTGCGCCTGCTGCTCGCCCGCGCCGGCTATCGCGGCATCCAGCCGCTGATCTACTTCCAGGCCCTGCGTGTCGGCCTGACCGCCGCCACCGTGATCTTCTTCGTCCTCTATGCCATCGCCGCCGGCAGCGGCACCGCCTGGCTCAAGGTCATACTGGCCGGCGGCATCGCCTACCTGGCGCCGAAATACATCCTGGCCTGGCTGGCCCACCGCCGCATACACGCCCTCGCCGCCGAAATCCCCCTCTTCGTCGACTACCTGCGCATGATGCACGGCGCCGGGGTCAGCTTCGAGCAGGCCCTGGTACTGTTCGCCGAGGAGCGCCGGGTCGGCCTGCCCTTGCTGGCGAGCGAGTTCAACTACGTCCGCATCGCGATCAAGTCCGGCCGTTCGCGCACCGACGCCCTGCAGCAGATGGCGGACCAGCTCGACCTCGCCGAACTGCGCGAGCTGATCGCCTTGGTCAACGACTCCGACCGTTATGGCGCCGGCCTGCAGGAGCCGCTCAAGCGCTTCGCCACCCGCCTGCTGGAGAAGAACCGCTTCGATATGCAGGAATACGTCGGCAAACTGGCCACCCGTATGATCGTCGTCATGGTGCTGTTCCTGCTGCCGGCCCTGCTCATCGTCACCGCCGGGCCCGGCTTCATCGCCGTGTTCAAGGCCTTGACCCGCCTCACATGAATACGCCCGCCCATCCGTCATCCGCCTGGCCGGCCGCCGTCCTCGTGGGCCTGCTTGCCAGTGCCCACGCCATGGCGGCCGACGACCCGTTCGCGGCGCTGCTGTCCGCTCAGGCGGGCAGCTCCGGTACGGCGGCCGCAGAGGCGGAGGCGCCGCGCAAGGACCTGGAAAACGACCCGGCCATCTACCTGCAGTTGATCCGCAACCTGCAGGACAAGGGCATGTACTTCGCCTCCATTGCCCACCTGGACGCCTTCGACCTGCGCTGGCCGAACGACCCCAAGGCCATCCTGCTGCGTGCCGACGCCCTGCGCGAGACCGGCCATCTGGAACGCGCCGCCGCCCTCTACGAAGTACTCCTGAAAGGCCCCATGGCCGCCTCCGCCCGCCACGGCCAGGGCCTGATCGCCACCAAGAAGGGCGACCTGAACGCTGCCGAGAGCGCCCTTACCCGCGCCAGCCAGATCAACCCGACCGACGCCGCCATCCTCAACGACCTCGGCTATGTGCAGATACTCCTGCGCCGACTGAACGACGCCGGCTTCAACCTGCACAAGGCCACCGAGCTCGACCCGAAGAACCTGCGCGCCGCCGCCAACCTAGCCCTCTACTACCTGCTCGACGGCCAGGCCGAGCGCGCCGAGGGGGTCATGGGCTGGTACAAGCTGAGCGAGCAGCAGCGCAAGGAAATACTCGCGCGGGCGGCCAAGCTCTCCGACCGTGTTTCGCCTTAGAATGAAACCATCGAACCTCAACATCCGCCACCGATGATCAAGCGTCCCAACACCCAGGAAGTCTATTGCACCACCCGCGAGGCCGCACAGATGCTGGGGGTGTCCCTGCGCACCGTGCAGCTATGGGTGGAAAGCGGGGTGCTGCAGGCCTGGAAGACCGACGGCGGCCACCGCCGCCTGCCTCTCAGCGCGGTCAATGAGCTGGTGCGCCAGCGCATGAACAAGGGCCAGGCACCTGAACCCACGCCTGGCCAGTTCAACATACTGGTCCTGGAAGACGACGAGGACATGGTCAAGCTCTATCAGATGACCATGGAGAGCTGGCAGTTGCCCATCCAGGTCACCTTCGTGCCCAGCGTCTATGAGGCCCTGATCGTCATCGGCCGCGGCCAGCCCGACCTGCTGATCACCGACCTGCGCATGCCCGGCGTCGACGGTTTCGAGATCATCCGCCTGCTGCGCAACGACGAGGCCATCCGCGACCTCGACATCGTCGTCGTCACCGCCCTCAACCGGGCGGAGATCGAGGAAAAAGGCAACCTGCCGGCGGACATCACGGTGTTCACCAAACCGGTTTCGTTCGACCAGCTGATGGGCTACATCAAGGCCTGCCTGGCCCACAGGAAGATCATGGAGAAGCCAAATGTCGACTAGATTCCTACTCACGCTGTGTAGCCTGTCTGCCCTCGCCCTAGCCGGCAACGCCCAGGCCGAGTCGGCGGAGCCCGCCGGCAAGATCGCCGTCGGTGCCGCCACCGAGGCCATCCTCGCCACCCAGCGCGAAGGCCAGGCCGCCGGCAGCCAGCCGCCCTACACCGGCCAGGAGGCAACGCGTGCCTACAAGCGCTACCTGGACAGCTTCAGCAAGCCGATGCCCGACTTCAAGGAGATCATTGGCACCACCGGCAAGTCGGGCGGCTGAGCGGGCGTCGCGGCGATGCGCGCACCACCGGGCCTGGCTGCCTGCCGCATGGCGTTTCGCCAGCGCGGCGGCATCAGCATCATCGCCGCAGTCAGCCTCACCGCCCTGTTCGCCGCCGCCCTCCTGGCGGTCGACCTCGGCAGCCTGTTCTACACCAAGCGCCACCTGCAGAGCGTCGCCGACAACGCCGCCCTATCGGCGGTCAACGACCTCGACCGCGCCAACGTCATCGCCCTCGACGCCGCCGCCCTGAACGACTTCACGGTACCCGGCGCACACGGCAGCAGCCTCACCACCACGGTCGGCCGCTACGACGAGACCACCCCGGACGACGGCTTCGAGGGCACCTTCACGCCCGGCGGAGACCCCGAGCTGCAGAACGCCGTCCAGGTCACGGCGACCACCCAACAGCCCCTCTTCTTCCTGTTCGGCAGCCGCCAGGTGCAGGCCACCGCCACCGCCACGCGCAGCGACGTCGCCGCCTTCAGCGTCGGCTCCGGCCTGCTCGACATCAACACCCAGCGTTCCGCCCTGCTCAACGCCCTCCTGGGCGGCCTGCTGGGCACCGATCTGAACCTGGATGCGGCAGCCTACCGTGGCCTGGCCATCGCCAACGTCCGCCTGCTCGATTTGGTGGAGGCCCATGCCGACGTGGGCACGGTGGACGAGCTGCTGAACGCCGACATCAGCATCGCCGAGCTGTTGGAGATCACCGCCAGGGCGGTGGACAAGCAGGGCATCGCCGACCTCGGCGTCGGTGTCCGCGACCCCAGCGACGTCCTGCAGGAACTTCTCGGCCTGAGCGTCAGCGGCCTCACCCTGAAGCTGGGCGACCTGCTCGATATCGCCCTACCGGACCGGCAGGCCGCCGCCACGGCCAACCTCAACGTGCTGCAGCTGATCACCCTGGCCGCCCAGGTGGCCAATGGCCACAATTTCATCGACCTGCCGGTCGCCGTCAACCTGCCCGGCCTGGTCGAGATCGGCCTCGGCCTGACCCTGATCGAGCCGCCCAGCATCGCCATCGGCCGTGCCGGCCGGGACGCCGACGGTGAGTGGCGCACCAGCGCGCACACCGCCCAGGGCCGCATCAAGCTGGATCTCAAGCTGCTGGGCGTCCTCGGGCCTCTGCTGGGCATCCGCGTCCCCCTCTACATCGAGCTGGCGCGCGGCGACGCATGGCTGGAGTCCATCGAGTGTCGCTCGCCGCGTGACGACAGCACGGTCACCATTGGCGCCACCTCCGGCATCGCCAGCGTCTACATCGGTGATGTCAACGCCGATGCCATGACCAATACCGAGACTGCAGCCACGGTTCAAACCGCCACCTTGCTCAATGTGCTCGGCCTCATCACTGCCAGCGCGAAGCTGGGCATCAACCTGCCCGGTGGTGGCGGCACGCTGGAATTCAACGGCCCCTTTGACGAAGAAAACTCCCAGCGCATCTCCGGCATTGCCACCGCCGGCCTGGCCGACAGCCTGGTCAACAAGATGGAAAGCCCGGACGCGCAAACGGTGCTGTTGGTCACCCTGCTGGGCATTCCGCTCGACCTGAGCGCGATACTGGATCTGCTGCTACCGGTGCTTACCCCCGTGCTCCAGTTGCTCGACAGCCTGCTCGCCCCGGTGCTCTCGCTGCTCGGCATCCAGCTCGGCTATGCAGACGTGACCGTCTTCCACCTCAACTGCGGCGCGATCAGGCTGGTGCGCTGAGCGCCGGCGCGGGCGCGATCGAGCGCCACAAAACCCCCGCGGCATTGGATAATAGCGCCATGGAAAACGAACAACCCCTTTCCCCCCGCCGCCGCCTGCAGCAGTTGCTTGCCATCCCGGACAACCAGCGCACCGAGGCCCAGTGGGACGAAATCGTCGAGCTCGAGATCACCCTGGCGCCCGGCAACCGCGAGGACGGCCCTGGCCGCGACATGCGCCTGGTCACGGCGCAGCCACAGTCGCCGTCACGCAAGGCGAACAAGCCCCAACACGCCAGGCCACAGCAGGGCAAGCCGCCGCAGAACAACAAGCCCCAGGCGGGCAAGCAGAACCGGCCGGCCGAGGCCGCCGCCAAGGCCGGTCGGCCGAGCCGCAACCGGCTGCGCGGCAAAAACAAGCCCAAGGCCCCGGCGCCCGAGGGCTGACCCGCGCCCGCATGGCCCGAGTCCATCCGGACGGCTGGCGCCAGGTCGGGGCCACCGGCGCCGCGGCGCGCGAGGTCGAGACCCTGGAACGCCTGGCCACAGGCCTGCCGGACGCCTACACGGTCTATCATGGCGTGCACTGGAGCCGGGTGCGCCACGGCCACGCCTTGGTCGGCGAGATCGACTTCGCCGTCATGGAGCCGGGCGGCAACGTCCTGCTGATCGAGCAGAAGTCCGGCTTCCTGGAGGAGACCGCCGATGGCCTGGCCAAGGCCTATCCCGGCCGCGAGAAGCGCGTCGCCGTACAGATGGCGCGCTCCGCCGATGCCCTGCGCACACGCTTGTATGCGGCCTGCCAGGGCGAGCGGCCGGCGCTCGACAGCCTGCTCTACTGTCCCGACTACACGGTGCGCTCGCCCGGCACCGCCGGCATCGACCCGGCGCGCATCGTCGACGCCCGCCGACGCGAGCACCTGGCGGAGATCATCCGCACCATTCTGCCGGCGGCGGAGCCAGCACCGCTGGCCGAGCGGGTGCACCGCTTCCTGCGCGACGAGCTGGAACTGGTGCCCGACGTGGACGCCGCCATCGGCCACGGCGAACGGGTCTACACCCGCCTGGCCGGCGGCCTCGCCGAATGGGCCCGGCGCATCGATTGCCAGCCCTTCCGCCTGCGCGTGACGGGCACTGCCGGTTCCGGCAAGACCCAGCTCGCCCTCGCGGTGCTGGGCGACGCCGTGGCGGCCGGGCGGCGGCCGCTCTACGTCTGCTACAACCGCCCCCTGGCCGACCACATCGCCCTCATCGCCCCGGCCGGCGCCACGGTGGCCACCTACCACCAGCTCGGCGACCGCATGCTGCGCGCCCAGGGCGGCGCGCCCGACTTCGGCCACCCCGACGCCTTCCGCCGCCTGGAGGCCTTCCTGGCCGACTGCCGGCCGCACCCGGACTGGCTGTTCGACGAGCTAGTGGTCGACGAGGGGCAGGACTTCCAGCCCGCCTGGCGCGACAGCCTGCTGCGCCTGTTGCGCCCGGAGGGCCGCGCCTGGTGGCTGGAGGACCCCATGCAGAACCTGTACGGCCGCCCGCCGGTGGAACTGCCGGGCTGGGTGGGCCTGCACGCCGACACCAACTACCGCACGCCGCGCGCCATACTCGACCAACTCAACCGCCTGCTGCGCCCGCAATACCCCCTGCAGGCGGGCAGCCCACTGGCCGGCGACGGCGTTGAGATACTCACCTACGCCAGCGCGTCCGGGCTGATGGAGCGCACCAAGACTGCCGTCACCCGCGGCCTGGGCGCCGGCTTCCGCAAGGAGGCCATGGCCATCGTCACCTTCCGCGGCCGCGAACACTCCCTGTTCACTCCCCTCGACCACCTCGGCCCACACGCCCTCAAAGCCTTCAGCAACCGCTACGACCTGTTCGGAAGTCCCGTTTACAGCGACGGCGACCTGCTGATCGACTCGGTCTACCGCTTCAAGGGCCGCTCGGCGCCCTGCGTGCTGTTCACCGAGATAGACTTCGACGAAATGGACGCGCGCAGCCTGCGCAAGCTGTTCGTCGGCATGACCCGCGCCACCATGAAGCTGGTGCTGGTGATGCACGAGCGCGTCGCCCACCACTTCCTGCAGGAGCCCGCATGACCTCCCTCGCCGACACCGAATACGCCGAACTGCATGCCTTCCTCTCCGCCGAGGGACGGCCGCGCGCCATCATGGACATCGCCATGCTGGACGGCTTCCTCACCGCCCTCCTGATCGGCCCGCACACCCTACTGCCCAGCCAGTGGCTGCCGCAGGTGTGGGGCGAGACCGCCGACGACCCCATGGTGTTCGACTCGCAGGCCCAGATGGAGCGCATCCTCGGCCT
>JAQVJE010000156.1 GCA_028695325.1 Gallionellaceae bacterium | reverse complement strand
TGGTGCACTGGTTCAACTACGCCAGGGGCGACCTCGCCGCGCGCGAACGCGCCCGCCTCAAGCAGGAGGCGACCAGGAAGCTGGCAGAGGCGCGCAACGAGCGCATGGAAAGGATCGCGCGCGAGCGAGAGGAGGCCGCCCGCCAGCGCGCCGCCAGGAAGGCCGCCCAGGAGGCGGCGAGGCAGGCGGCCGAGGCTGCCCGGCAGGAGGAACCCGTCGCATGACCCCCGTCGCCCACTCCCCCCACGCCCACGCCGCCGTCTCGGTGGGCAGGGTGATGGCCACCGTGATGCTGGCCCTGCTGCCGGCCACCCTGTACGGCTTCTGGCTGTACGGCTGGCCGGCCCTGTTCCTCTGGCTCACCGCAGTGGCCAGCGCCCTGGCCGGCGAGGCCTTCGTCCTGCGCCTAGCCGGACGGCCGCTGCGGTCGTCCCTGGCGGACGGCTCGGCGGTACTGACCGCCTGGCTGCTCACCCTGTCGCTGCCGCCCTACGCGCCCTGGTGGATCGCCGTGGCCGGCGCCCTGTTCGCGGTGGTGGTGGCCAAAGGTGTGTTCGGCGGCCTCGGCCAGAACCCGTTCAACCCGGCCATGGCGGCGCGGGTGATGCTGCTCGTCTCCTTCCCGCTGGAGATGACCCTGTGGACGGTACCGGCCCCGCTGACCGCGGTCGGCGCCCCCGGCTTCGTGGCCGGCCTCGCCATCACCTTCGGTGGCGCCTCCTGGGACGCCATGGCGAGTGCCTCCCTGCTCGGCCACCTGAAGACCGAACTCGCCCGCGGCGTCGACCTCACCCACAGCCTGCCCGACCAGTTCGATCTCGCCGGCGCCGTCTGGGGCAGCCGCACCGGCAGCCTGGGCGAGACGGCGGCCGTGTTCCTGCTCGCCGGCGGCCTGCTGCTCATCGCCCGCCGCGTCATCACCTGGCACGCCCCGGTGGCCATGCTGCTCGGCGTGGCGGTGCCGGCCCTGGTCGCCCACGCCGTCGACCCGGCCCGCTTCCTCGCCGTCTGGCCGCACCTGCTGTCGGGCGGCCTCATGCTGGGCGCCTTCTTCATCGCCACCGACCCGGTCACCTCGCCCAACACCGGCCCCGGCCAGTTCGTCTTCGGTCTCGGCTGCGGCCTGCTGACCTGGCTGATCCGCACCTTCGGCGGCTATCCCGAGGGGGTCGCCTTCGCGGTGCTGCTGATGAACGCCGTCACGCCGGTGATCGACCGCTACGTCAGGCCGCGCATCTACGGCCGCGACCGCCGCGGCGCGCCGCGGCCGGTGAGGGAGGGCTGACATGGCGATGCTGGAAAGGCTGCGCGGCCACCTCGCCTACCAGGGCGCCCTGCTCGCCGTCGCCGCCCTGCTCACCAGCGGGGCGCTCGCCCTCGCCGCCAAGGCCACCGGCCCGGCCATCGAGGCGGCCGCGGCCGAGGACCTGAAGCAGTCGCTCACCCAGGTGCTGCCAGGCCAGTACGACAACGACCTGCTCGATGACAAGGTGGTGCTGCCCGGTCCGGACGGCGAGGTCACCGTCTACCGCGCCCGCCAGGCCGGCCGGGTCGTCGCCGTGGTGTTCGAGGTGGCGGGCCGCGGCTATGCCGGCCCGGTGGTGAGCATGCTGGGGGTGGACCGCGACGGCCGCATCCTGGGCGTGCGGGTGATCGCCCACCGCGAGACGCCGGGCCTGGGCGACAAGATCGAGCCGGCCAAGGACCGCTGGATCCACGCCTTCGCCGGCAAGTCGCTCGGCGCGCCGCCGGCGGACAGATTCGCCGTCAAGAAGGATGGCGGCGTCTTCGACCAGTTCGCCGGCGCCACCATCACGCCGCGCGCGGTGGTGAACTCGGTCAAGGGTGGCCTGGCGTTCTTCGGCCGCGAGAAGGCAAGACTGCTCGACGAAGAGGTGAAATCATGACCGACTACGCCCGCATCACCCGCGACGGCCTCTGGGACAACAACGTCGTCTTCGCCCAGATGCTCGCCCTGTGCCCCACCCTGGCGGTGACCGGCACGGCCAGCAACGGCCTGGGCATGGGACTGGCCAGCACCGCCGTGCTGGTGGTGTCCAACGTCGTCATCTCCGCCATCCGCCACCTGGTCAGCCCGGAGGTGCGCATCCCGGTCTACATCGTGGTGATCGCCACCCTGGTGACCCTGGTGGACATGGCGCTCAACGCCTGGCTGCACGAGCTCTACAAGGTGCTCGGCCTGTTCATCGCCCTGATCGTGGTGAACTGCGCCATCCTCGGCCGCGCCGAGTCCTTCGCCGCCAGGAACGCCGTGCTGCCCTCGGCGCTGGACGGCCTGATGATGGGCCTGGGCTTCACCGCCGCCCTGGTGGTGCTGGGCGGGGTACGCGAGGTGCTCGGCAGCGGAACCCTGTTCGCCCAGGCGCACCTGCTCCTGGGCGAGGCCTTTGCCTTCCTGGAACTGACCGTCATCCCCGGTTACAAGGGCTACCTGATGATGATCCTGCCGCCCGGCGGCTTCCTGGCCCTGGGCTTCCTGCTCGCCGGCAAGCGCGTCCTCGACCGCCGCCGCGCCGAGCGCGCCGCCCGGCTGGCCACCGCGCCGGCCGTTGCCTGAGGAGGACGACCGCCATGCAGATATCCGTCGCCTATGCCGAACCCGCCGGCCAGACCTGGCTGCGCATCGAGGTCCCCGAGGACAGCACCGTCGAGGAGGCCATCATCCGCTCCGGTATCCTGCGCCAGTTCCCCCACATCGACCTGACCACGCAGACGGTCGGCATCTTCGGCAAGCTGGCCAGGCTGGACGCCGGCCTGCGGGCGGGTGACCGCATCGAGATTTACCGCGCCATCATCGCCGACCCCAGGACCACGCCGCGCCGGCGCCTGGCCGACGACGACGAGGACTGATCAGGCGCCGTCGCCCAGCAGGTGGTCGGCGCCGGGATCGGCGGCCAGGCGGGCGAGATCGTGGCCGGCCAGGTAGGCGTTGAGCGCATGCTTCACCGGCTGCCAGTGGCAGTGCAGCACGCAGGCGGTGTCGTCGCCGCAGTCCTTCAGGCCGAGCAGGCAGTCGCGCCGGCTGCCCGCTTCCACCAGTTCCTCAATGATCGCCTGCACGCTCAGCGCGCGCATCCCGGCGGCCAGCGTCACGCCACCCGAGCGGCCGCGGCTGGCGTGCAGCCAGCCCTTCCTGGCCAGGGGCTGCAGCAGCTTGGCGAGGAAGTGCGGCGGCAGTTGCAGGGCATCGGCGATGTCGCGCGTCATCACGTAGCGCCCCTCCGGCAGGCGCGCCAGGTAGATCAGCGCGCGCAGAGTGTATTGCGCGGAGCGGGTCAGCAGCATGCCGCCCTCAGTCGCCGAGCGTCTTCAGCCAGGCACGCTGGCAGGTCGCCCGGCGCCGTCCATCCAGGCTGGCGCGGATGGTGTCGCGCACCGCGCCGAGGTCGGCCCGCTGCGCCGGGTTCACCGCCTCGCACAGCAGCACGTGCCAGCCGAGCGGCGATTCGAGCACGTCGCTGAGCTGGCCGGAGGCGAGTTCGAACAGCGCCGCGTCCAGCTCCGGATACAGGGTGCCGCGCGGCACCTCGCCGAGCAGGCCGCCCTGCAAGGCGGTGGGGCACTCGGAGTGCTTCAGTGCCTGCTCTTCGAAGCGGCGCGGGTCGCGCGCCAGGCGGGCGGCGACGGCATCGATGCGCGCGCGGGCGGCGGCGCGGGTGTTGTCGGGCAGCGTCTCGTTGACGGTGACCAGTATGTGGCGCGCCCGGCGCGTCTCCGGCCGGGTGAACTGCTCCGGGTGGTAGTGGTAGTACAGCTCGACGTCGACGTCGCTGACCCGTGCGGCGCGTGCGCCGACACGGTCGAGCACCGCCTGCACGCGCAGCTCGCGTTCCAGCGCGGCGGCGTAGGCGGCGGGGTCGAGGCCGTTCGCCGCCAGATCGGCGGTGTAGGCGGCCGCGTCGGCGTAGCGGCCGCGTATCTCGGCCAGCGCGGCGGCCAGGGTGGCCGCCGGCACGGCGACGTCGCGCGCCTCGGCGCTGGCCAGCACCTTCTGTTCCAGGCCCGACTGCCGGTCGGCCAGGCGCCTGGCCCGGGCCTTCTCGTCCTCGCTCAACGAGGCGGGGGGCCGGCCATACAGGCTGTTGGCCGTCTTCAGCATCAGGTAGGCGGGGTTCATCTTGACCTCCATGCAGCGTGATTCAAAACGCAAAGGCGTGACGGGCGAAGCGTCGGCGCGATCTTCGTCACGCTTCTGCGTCGCGCCTTTTCCCAAATCACGCCTCATCGCCCCCCCCTTCGAGGGACTCCAGCAGGTCCTCCGGCACCTGCAGCACCTGGCCGGGGAAGTGGACGTGGTATTGCACGCCGCGCGGGTCGTCGCGCAGCACCCGCATCACCTCGCCCGCGCTGCCGGCCGCCACCCGCACCTCGCCGGCCACCGCCAGGGCGCGTGCTGCGCGCACCCGCTCGCGCGTCTCGAAGCGGCTCGGCTGCCAGGGCTCGTCGGCACCCAGCAGTTCCTCCTCGCGGCAGCCGACGATGCGGCCCTGGTCGATGAAGTGCACGGTGTAGATGAGCTGGTCTTGCAGGAAGGTGCCGACGTTCATCACATGGCCGATCGCGCCCCGGCGCACCAGCAGGTGGCCGGTGGCGAGGCTCGGGTAGGTGCCGTCGTTGCGCACGTTGCGGGTGACCCGCACCCGGTCGCCGTAGTCGTAGCGGGGCAGCATGTCAGGACCTCAACGCCCCTTCGACGCTGTGGCACATGCCATGGCCGCCACAGCCGCAGCCGCCGTCCACCGGGGCGGACTCGCGCCGCGCCACCCCGATCGCGGCCAGCGGCACGAAGGCGGTCTGCGGCTCGTGCAGGTGGAACACCCTGAACACCTTCTCGGTAAGGGCGTCGGAGGCGACGAAATCCTCGTAGGCACGCGCCAGCAGGGCGGCATAGGCGGCCCGGCGGGCGCCCTCGTGCTCAGGCAGCGGGCCGGTCTTGGCCAGGTAGTCGTGGAAACGCTGCAGGATGTGCAGGCGGTTCACCTGCACCACCTTCGGGTCGTAGGCGATGCCGAAGTAGGCGAGGAAGTCCTCGGCCGATTCCAGGTCTTCCAGGGCTTCATCCAGGGTCAGTTCATCCATTTCGGTTCTCCGGTAGTAGTCAGGCGGCGTCGGCGATGCGT
>JAQVJE010000155.1 GCA_028695325.1 Gallionellaceae bacterium | reverse complement strand
CGATCCTTCGCTGCAGGTCTGTACCGCCCAGCTTCAGGCGTTGCTGGACGATGGCGCTGGCGCGCTCAGGATCGGTGGGCAGGTTGTCGGCCAGCTCCGCTTCGAGCACCGCGGCCGCGTCCAGGATAAGGTGTCGGTCAGCCTGGCCAAGGACCGGATGATGCGAGTCGGTAACGACCCATACTTCCGCCGCGGCGGCGCGGGTGGCCAACGTCAGGATGGCAATGCCCGCAGCAAGCCATGCTGGGCGGGTGCGAGTGGCATGAGGAACAGCGCAAGAGTCCATGAGACAACACCGGAGGGAAGCCAATCCGGTGACAGTCGAACCGAAATCCGGCTTCGACACGACAAACAATCCGGAGACCGCCTCATCCCGTTTTCGCCATCCCTGTCATCGCGTGATCACCCCAAACGGTGCCTGCGAGTGCGCCTGCGACAAGGACGTTTTCGGATCGACAGCCAAGACGGCCGCCGCACGTTCGTCTCGCCTTCAGCAGCGATGAATCGCTTGGAGAACGAAGTCGGCCCGCTCGGCCACACTGGCGCGCGGAAGCAACCTGACTTCGTAGCCGAGTGCCCGGTAGGTTGCATCCAGGTGGGCGTACTCCGCCTCCGCCTCGGGAAAGCCGTGCCGCCGCGCCTCGTCGGCGCCATAGATGTCCGGCCAGGGCGGTGCGAGGAACACGAGCCGCCCATAAGGGCGGGATTCGCCCAGGCTTTGCGCCAACGATACGCCGCAGAGTCGTTGAAGCGCTGCAGCGGCGTCGATCAGCCCTCGGTCGAAGAAAACCGGACCAGCGTCCCGTGCCGCGCCTTCGAGATCCATGGCGGCGACGCTCAGCGCCTCGCGCAGAAAGGCCGCCATGTCGGTCCATGGCAGGGCGTTGCCGCCCTGTCGAATCTGCTCGGCGATGATCCTCCGCCCGGGTTCGGCGACGGTCGCATGACCACGCCGCCGCAGTTCCCCGAGCAGGGTCGACTTGCCGCCGCCGGAGCACCCCGATATGACCACCTGAGGTGGCATCGGCGTCATGTTAGGGTTTGCTTCGACCAGCAGACGGTTTGTCAATTCACTTGTCATCATTGGGTTAGCCGAAGAGACAGGCCCCACGCAATGGTGGTGCTGAGCATGCCAAAGGCGCAGACCCCGGCCCATCCATGCGCGGTGAAGGCCCACCCGCCTGCAGCAGCGCCGAAGGCCCCGCCAAGCAGCATCGTGCCCATGAACACGGTGTTCAGCCGGCTGCGTGCACCCGCATCCAATGCATAGACCATGGTCTGGTTCACCACCTGGGCCGACTGCACGGCCACGTCGAGCAAGAAGATGCCGAGGACGAGTGCGGGGATCGATGAGCCCCCCAGGTACAGCACGGCAAATGCCATGGCGGTGCACACTGCGCCGGCACGAACGACTGCGCCGTGTCCGCGCCGGTCGGCAAAACGGCCAGCCGCCGGTGCAGCCAACGCGCCGCACACGCCAACCAGCGCGAACAGGCCGGCGGATACCGCGCCGAGCTGCAGCGGCGGCCGCTCCAGCCAGAGCGCGAACGTTGCCCAGAAGCCGATCGTGCTGGCAAACAGCAGGAACTGGACGGCCACAGCCTGGCGCAAGGAAGCGTGCTTGCGCACCAAATGCCACATCGACAGCAGCAATCGTCCATAGCCGAGATCGGAGGACGGTGGTACCACCGGCAGCGTCCATGCCAGCCGAAAGCCCAGTACCAGCATCAGTGCCGCAGAAAAACCGAAGACGGACCGCCAGCCCCAAAGCTCGGTCATCCAGCCGCTCACCACACGGGCCAGCAGGATGCCGATCAGGATGCCGCCCGTCACCACGCCGAGCACCTGCCCCTTGCGGTGGGAGGGCGCCAGGTGGATGGCCAAGGGAACCAGTTGCTGCGCCACGGTGGCGCACAAGCCCACGGCGAGGCTCGCCAGTGCCAATTGAACGAAGCCGGAGGACGCGGCTGCCAGCACCAAGGAGAGCACCAGCGCCGCCAGCGTTCGCAGGATGAGTGACTTGCGCTCCAGGCGGTCACCCAGTGGTGCCAGGAACAGCACGCCCAGGGCATTGCCCGCCTGGGTGAGCACGGGCAGCCAGGTCACGGTCCCCGCAGAGAGCGCGAACTCCCGGCTCAGTTCGCCGAGAAGCGGCTGGTTGTAGTAGCTGTTGGCCACGGATGCGCCCGCCGCCAGGGCAATGGTCCACAGCAGATGGGAGGGCAAGGCTGACGTGGCAGGCATCGGTGCGCCACGCGATGCATCGCCCGGGTGACCTGGGATATCGCTCATTCAAGGGGGCCGGCCGCATCAAGTCTCGGCTTGCGGACAAGCGCTCACCAGTTCGAGCGATCCGTTCCCGGCGGCACCGATGGTCGCGCGTAGCCGGCCGGTGTTCGCGCCAGTTGCGCGCTGGGGCGCACGGCGCGCAGCAGGCCGAAGCCGGAGACTTCGTCGGCGAGCCAGGGGCTGAGGTCCGGCCTGCCAGCCCGCAGGCCCTCTTCGATGCGCCCCAGCCCGCGCAGCCAGTGCCCGGTCTGCGCCAGCGACACCTGCACGTGCCAGCTTCCCCCTTCGCGCGACTGTCGCCACAGCGCGGCGGCGGCGCCGAAAGCCATCAGGAAGCCGCTGGCCTGGTCGAGGATCTGCATCGGCAGCGCGCGCGGCTTGCCGTCGCCCGCCGCCTCGCCCTCGGCGTGGTTGAAACCCATCGCCGTCTGCACCAACGAATCGAAACCGCGCCGACCGGCCCAGGGCCCTTGCGTGCCGTAGGCGGTCAGCGACACGGCGACGATGCCGGGCCGGCGCGCGGCCAGGGCCTCGGGCGAGAAGCCGAGCGCGGCCAGGCCTCCGGGCCGGTACCCCTGCGAGAACACGTGGGCGTCTTCCACGAGCCGCCACAGTGCTTCGCGTCCGGCCTCGCTGCGCAGGTCGATGTGCGCCGAGCGCTTGCCGCGGCTGGTTTCGGCAATGGCGGCGATGTTGGGCAGGTTTGGTGAATTGACCAGCATCACGTCCGCGCCGAACGACGCCATCGCCCGCCCACCGACGGGTCCGGCCAGGATGCGCGTGAGGTCGAGCACGCGCAGGCCGGCGAGCGGCCGCTCATCGGCCGCCAAGTGCGGCAGTGCGCGCGGTTGCGCATCGGCGATTCGGGTGATAGTCATCAGGGGTTGCGAGGCCACCGCCTGACCCTGGGGCGTGGCATCCCACTCGGCGAAGCTGCGCAACGCCGTGGCCACCAGTGCGTGGTCGGCCGCGGCCTGCTCGAAGTCCAGCGCCTTCCAACCCCGCAGGGCCTGCTCGGCGTCGGCGCGTGTGGCAGTTGCGGGGTCCAGGCCCAGCAGGCGCAGTGCGCCATCGCGGTGGTGCGGGAAGTTGGTGTGGACACGCACGTGGCCATCGGCGCAGCGGTACAGGCCGGCGAACGGGTCCCACAGCTCGGGCTCCTGGCCGTCGAGCGTGAACCAGCCGGTGCATTCGGCGGCGGCGTGGGCCATGTCCACGGCGACACGCTGGCGCGGAACACCCCGCTCATGGCCCAGTTCGCAGGCGGCGAGCGCAGCCGCGGCAATGCTGGTCTGCGCGGCGGTGCCGACGGCGAAGGACGAGGGGAACACCGGGTCGCTGCCCGTCAGCGCGATCCCGGCCAGCGCCTGCGGCGGCAGCCCGCCCAGCGACCAGAGCGCAGTCAGTGCATCGAGTGGATTCATCGAATGGACTCCTCACAGAAAGTTCGCCAACTGAATCGACACGCTACCCCGTCGGCCGAGTCGGGTTGGCAGATCCAGGCGGGAGGCAGGGTCGGCGCCGCGTTGTCCGCAAACGCAGCGGACCGCGGAAAGCAGCATCGCGCGCCATTGGCGATGCCGGGGAGCGCCGTATTCGCACAGGCGTGGGCGTCGCGCGCCCGCTGCAAGCGATCCATCACGCGCCCGCCTCCAGCCCGAAGTACGCCGCGAGCGCCAGGCCGGTCGCCACGATCGTCCAACGCAGCGCCAGCGGCGGAATCCAGCGCGCCAACCGCGCGCCGGCATAGCCCCCAAAGATCGCGCCCAGCAGGACCGCACTGCCTTGCGCCCAGGCGATGGACCCGGTGGCGACGAAGAGCATCACCGCGGCACTGGTCACGACGGTAGCCATCGCATTCTTGACGGCGTTGGCCTCCTGGACATCGCGCACACCCAGCAAGGTCAGGATCGCCATCAGCATGATGCCCAGGCCGGCGCCGAAGTAGCCGCCATAGAGTGCGGTCAGGAACTCCGCCCCCGCCGCCACCAGGTGCGGCACCTGACCGCGAGCATGCCGCTCGATGGCCTGGCGCAGCCAGGGCCCCAGGGCGAACAGCACGGTCGCGACGAGGATCAGCCACGGCACCAGACGGCTGAACTGTGCATCTCCGGTGAACACCAACAGTGCGGCGCCCACCAGCGAACCGGCACCGACCACGGGCAGGCTGCGCCGCAACGCGGCGCGGTGGCGCCCGAGTTCGCTGCGATAGCCGAGCAGGCTGCTCGCATGCCCCGGCCAGATCGACACCGCGCTGGTGGCGTTGGCCACCACGGGTGGTACGCCGGCAGCCAGTAGCGCGGGAAAGGTGAAGAATGTGCCGCCGCCGGCCACCGCATTGCAGATGCCGCCGATCATGCCGGCACCGGCCAGCAGCAGGAAAGTTCCGTTGTCCATGCCGCTCGCGCCTCAACTCGTCGGCCTGGACAGGGCCAGGCGCAGGCCAAACCCCATCAGCGCCAGGCCGGTGAGCGCATCGAGCGAGCGCAGCACCGTGGGCCGGCGCAGCCAGCGTGCCAGTGGCCGCGTGGCCAGCACCAGTGCGGCGAACCAGAGTAGTCCCATCGCGGCGTGGATGCCGGCCAACAGCACGCTGAACCCGACCACCGGCACGTCGGCGGGAACGAACTGTGGCAGGAGGCTCACGTAGAACACCCCGACCTTGGGATTGAGAAGATTCGTCAGCAGACCGCGCAGGAACCAGCGCTCGCCACGCACGAGCGGCGGATCATCTGCGGGTAGCGCCGGCCGGCTCTTGAGCGCGCCAGAGATCAGCTTCCAGCCGAGCCAGAGCAGATAGGCCGCGCCCGCGATCTGCAGCAGGGTGTAGGCGAGTCGGGAGACCGCGAGCACCGCGCCGAGCCCGAGGGCC
>JAQVJE010000154.1 GCA_028695325.1 Gallionellaceae bacterium | reverse complement strand
CGCGGCCGGTGGTGTACAGGTAGCGGCCGGACTTGGAGAAGCGCGAGATGTGCACCGCGAAACCGGTCTTCAGGATGGTGACGATCTGCTTGCTGTCGCCGTCGACCAGGGCCAGTTCGCCGGAGTCACGCAGGGTGATGGCGAACAGGTTGTTCAGATTGAGCTTGTTCATCTGCCGCTTGGGCCGCTTCTCGGGCGGCACCAGGAGCTTCCAGGAGGCGCGGATCTCCTTCATGCCCCACTCCGGCGGTTGCGGCGCCGGATGCTGAATGTAGCGGGCCATGAGGTCGACCTCTTTCTCGTTCAGCTCGTTGGAGGTGCCGAAACCGGGCATGCCGCCCGGCGTGCCGTAGTGGATGAAGACCTTGAGGCTCTCGCTGCCGAGCTGCTGCATGGGCTGTGGCAGCAGGGCCTTGCCGGTGGCACCCTTGCGCAGCACGCCATGGCAGCCGGCGCAGCGGTCGAAATAGATCTCGCGCGCCTGCTCGAACTCGGCCTTGCTCATGGGCGGCGCCTTGGGGTCGCTGGACTGGTACATCTCCACCCCGGCCAGCGAGGACCCGCCGCCCTGCAGGTAGGTATTCGACGCCGTGCTGCGGTCGTCGGCCGCCCAGGCCGCGGACAACGGCAGCGCCGCCAGCACGATGGCCCTGCTCAAGTGCTTCACATTCAACATCGGATGCTCCTTTCGAGGTTCGCCGGAAAAAGACCACTAGGCTCGTGGGGCAGACCATAACCCTGCCTCCGACAGGGAAAAATTGACCTAGGTCAACTGATTTCCACTTGCCGCCGCGTACCCTTGATATATGTCAAGGGCCGGCGGAACCGCCTCTTGGAACATGCGTCCGGCCCGCCACAAACACCCGCTAGGAGACAAAGCCATGATCGAACCGGTCGCGCTGGCGAACTTCTTCACCGTCTTTTTCTCGGCCGCCATGGTCATCATGACCGGCGCCCTCTATGCCCTGCTGTTCGCCTTCAGCCGGGTCAGGGGGGCGCCCAGGCTGATGCCGCTCGCCTATGGCGCCTACCTCGGCCTGTGCGTGTCCGTGCTGACCCTGGCCCAGGCCGCCAACCTATTCAACAACACCTTCTGGACCGCCATCGTCGGCCTGATGCTGGTGGGTTACCTGGTCGCCCCGCATGCGATCTGGCACCTCTGCGTCGGCACCCATGCCGAAGCGCCGCCCGCCGGCGAGCCGCCGTCCGCAAAGATTTTTCAACAGCCCTGACAGGAGAACACAGCCATGGCACAGGAACTTTGGTGGGCATCTCCATCCTTCTGGCGCAAGACCGCCATATGGGTGACCGGATTCTCGTTCGTCGTCCTGATCTTCCTCACCTTCGACACCGTGAAGCAGATCACCGCCGGCTCGCCACGCGTACCGGCCTACTCGGTGATCAACCAGCGCATCGACTACGTGTTCGATGAAAAACGCAATTTCCAGGTGCCGGTGGTCGGCCCCGAGGAACCGCTGTTCGGCCAGAAGCTGAGCGAAGCGGAGGCGGCGACGCTGGTCAACCATGGCAAGCTGACCACCCAGGCAAAGAACTGCATGAACTGCCATACCCTGCTGGGCAACGGTTCCTATTACGCGCCCGACCTGACCAAGTCCTGGCTGGACCCGTCCTGGGGCTCGAAGGAGGTGCGCGAGCAATCGATGGTGGAGTTCCTGATGGACCCGACCGACAAGTTGCACAACGCCGTCGGCCGCCGCATGCCCAACCTGGGCATCACCGAGGCCGAGGCCCGCGCCACGGTCGCCTTCCTGAAATGGATGGCATCCATCGACACCAACGGCTTCCCGGCCAACTTCAAGCCGATCGACCAGGCCGACGCGCCTGAACCCGCCACCGCCGAGCCCGTCGCCGACGCCGCTCCGGTCCAACAATAAGGAGACCCGACATGTCCGCTCTAGGCATACTCTCCAACGCCAACCTCAACGGTGGCCAGAAGCTGGCGGTGAAGTACTTCTCCGTCGCCGTCGCACTGTTCGGCGCCCAGGTGCTGTTCGGCCTGCTGGCCGGCATCCAGTACCTCAACCCGGATTTCCTGTTCGGCATCCTGGACTTCTCGGTCAACCGCATGCTGCACATCAATGCCATGGTGGTCTGGCTGCTGTTCGGCTTCATCGGCTCGGTGTACTGGCTGCTGGAGGATGAATCGGGGGTCCCGGTGGTCGGGCTGTGGCTCGGCAACCTGATCTTCTGGATATTCACCCTGGCCGTGGTGGTGGTCGTGCTGGTCTACCTGCTCATCCAGGTCGGCCCCGGTGAACTGAAGTCGATCTGGCTGATCAACGAGGGCCGCGAGTACATCGAGGCGCCGCGCTGGGCCGACATCGGCATCGTCGTGTGCGTGCTGGCCTTCTTCTACAACGTCGCCGCCACCTTCGCCAAGGGCCGCTTCACCGGCGTCGGCGGCGTCCTGGTGCTGGACCTGATCGCCCTCGCCGGCCTCTACCTGGCCGGCATGTGGTACACCCCCAACATCTCCATGGACCAGCACTGGTGGTGGTGGGTGATCCACCTCTGGGTCGAGGCCACCTGGGAAGTGCTGGTGGGCTGCCTGATGGCCTACGGCCTGATCAAGACCATGGGCGTGCGCCGCAAGATCGTCGAGACCTGGCTGTACATCGAGGTCGCCCTCATGTTCGGTTCCGGCATCCTCGGCCTCGGCCACCACTACTTCTGGATCGGCACGCCGGAATACTGGTTCACCATCGGCGGCTTCTTCTCCGCCCTGGAGCCCATCCCCCTGGTCGCCATGGTGGTGCACGCGGTGTTCGACGCCGGCCACCACAAGTTGAAGAGCACCAACAACCCGGCCCTGGCCTGGATCATCGCGCAGGCCTTCGGCAACTTCTTCGGCGCCGGCGTGTGGGGCTTCATGCACACCCTGCCGCAGATCAACCTCTACACCCACGGCACCCAGTGGACCGCCTCGCACGGCCACCTGGCCTTCTTCGGCGCCTACGCCACCATGGTCATCGCCTTCCTTTACATCGCCATCCAGAGGTGGCGCGGCGGCGTCTACATGAGCGGCAACCTGGTGGGCGCCTGGAAGTGGAAGTGGGCGATCTTCCTGCTCCACCTCGGCATGATCACCATGGTCATGGGCCTGCTGATCGCCGGCTACGAACAGTCGCAGATCGAGCGCGCCATCGGCGGCTCCGACTGGGTGGCCTACTTCACCGCCCAGGCCCACCGCTGGTTCGTGCAGGGCATGTTCTGGCGCCAGGTGGGCGGCTGGTTGTTCGCCGCCGGCTTCGTGCTGCTGGCCTGGGACCTCATGACCATCGGCAAGCGGGAAACCCGTCCGGCCCTGCAGCACCCGGCGGCCGAAACCGGCGCATAAATCATAGTCGTAACTCCCTGGCAACATTTCGGCCCGCCGCAAGGCGGGCTTTTTTTCGCCTAGAGTGAGGGCATGTCCTGCTGACGGGAGATGGCCATGCGCTCACCTGCCTTCGCTGCGCTGCTGGCCACCCTGGCCCTGCTGGCCGGGTGCGCCTCGCCGCGCTACCAAACGGTCCTGCTGCTGGAACCGCCATCAGACCCGGCGGCCGGGCCCTGCCTGGAGCGCTGCGCGGCGGCCCGGGAGGACTGCCAGTCGCGCTGCCAGGCGGCGCGCCAGGCCTGCCTGAAGGCCCTGGACGCCGAGGTGGAGGATGCCTATGCCGTGGCGCTCAGGCACTACGCCGCCGCCCTCGACATGTATCGGGCCGAACTGGAGCACTATCGCATGAACCTGTGGCTGGGCTGGGGACATGGTTACGGCCATCACTACCTGTGGTACGACCCGTGGCCAACCTACTATATGCCGATGGCGACCCCCGCGCCCCCCCGCCGGGAGGCGATACGCGAGCGCCTGGCCAAGGAACGGTGCGATGACGACTGCGGCTGCCAGGCCCGGCACGAGGCCTGCTTCATCGGCTGCGGCGGCAGGAAGGTCGAGGAGACCCGTTGCATCGCCAACTGCCCGCCGCAGTGACGGCGGCCGTCAGGCCAGGCCGCGCAGGTCGCGTATGCGGTCGTGGTAGCGGGCGCGGTAGAGCAGGCGGCGCCGCTCGGGCGAGTCGCTGAAGCCGTCCCGGGTATGCAGGACGTTGTTGCAGAGCAGCCCCATGCCCGGTTGCAGCCTGAGGCGGAACCAGCCGGCCGGCTGGCTGGCCAGCAGGTCCTCGATCGCCTTGACCGCCGCCAGGGTGGTCGGCTCGTCCTTCCAGGCGATGCTCTTGGTTCGCGCGGTGTAGCGCAGGTGGAGGCCCCCGCTGGCCGGATCGACCAGGAACACCGGGCCGGGCTCGGCCGGGCGCTCGCCGTCGATCTCGTCGACGCGGGCGGGGATGGTCATGGCATCCGGCGCCATGAGGGCACGGATGTAGTCCGGATTGGTGTCGCGCAGGGCGATATAGGCGAGATCCTGGTCGTACAACTCGTTCTCGCCCCCGGTCTGGGCCTCACGCACGCAGTGCAGGGTCATGGCCAGGATGCGCCGGTGCTCGGGGTTGTAGTAGCCGTCGGTGTGCCAGCGTATGCGGTGGTGGGTGTAGGGGATGTAGTCGCCGCGCTTCTCGCCGCCCTCGTCGCGCGGGGTCAGGCTGGAGATGCCGTCCTCGTCGGCCAGCCAGTTGGCGTCGAGATGCGTCAGGCCGAACTGGGCCGACAGCGCCCGTACCGCGGCCTTGTCCTCGGCCTCGCCCAGCGCCGTGGCGTAGATGGCCATGTTGGTCCTGGCGACGCGGTCGAGGATGGCGCGGTATTCGGTGTCGGTCAGGGCATGGGGGTCGCTCACCTCGACGATGAGGTCCTCGCCCCGGCTCGGGTAGCCGGCCAGCTTGGCGGCGCGCCAGGCCTGGTAGCCAGCCTCGTTGTCGGGGTGGAAGGGGCTGTCTAGAGGGATCATAAATGCGTGACAAGAAAGGCGTGACATGAGAGCGTGACGCAAGGGCGTGACGGGTAAACCAGGGCGCGGTTTTCGTCACGCCTTTGTGTCACGCCTCTCCGGTCACGCATTTGCGTCATGCCTTTACTGGGTAAAACCCATCCACCTGCTTCTTCACCGTGCCCAGTATCTCGGGCATCTCGATGTCCATGATCTGGTCCTGGATCCAGGTCTGGTCGCTCTTCTCCATGCCCTCGCGGATCTGCAGGCTGAGAT
>JAQVJE010000153.1 GCA_028695325.1 Gallionellaceae bacterium | reverse complement strand
GCCTGTGCGTGCAGGTCTGCCCGGTCGGCATCGACATCCGCGACGGCCTGCAATACAAGTGCATCTCCTGCGGCCTCTGCGTCGACGCCTGCAACACCATCATGGACAAGATGGGCTACCCGCGCGGGCTGGTGCGTTACGACTCCGAGGTCAACCTGACCAGCGCGCAGCCGGCGCCGGTGAAACTGGACTGGAAGCGCCTCAAGGTGATCGGCTGGGGCCTGTCCATCGTCCTCATGGCCGCCTACCTGTTCTACGACATCGGCCACCGCGCCAGCTTCGAACACAGCATCCAGCAGATCCGCCAGCCGCTCTACGTCACCCTGTCCGATGGCAGCATACGCAACCGCTACCAGATCCGCCTGACCAACATCTCGGGCGCCGAGGAGACCTATTCCATCACCGCCAACGGCCTGCCGGCTGGGGCGCTGGACATCGGCAACTTCAGCGAGGTGACCGTGCGCAACGGCAAGAGCGTCATCATCCAGGCCAGCGTCAAGCTGCCGCCGGAAGCGGCCGCCCGCCTGACCGACTTCGAGTTCGTCATCCGCAACCGTCAGGGCGAGACCGTGGTCGATCCAGCCCGCTTCTTCACCCGGCACTGAGGGCCTGCACGCATGAGCCTGTTGATCACCATTTTCGGCGGCATGTTGCTGACCGCCGTGCTGTACGCCGCCGGCCGCCTCGGCAGGCTGTCCAACTACTGGGCCGCGGTGCTCGCGGCGGCCATCCCGACGGTCGCCTACCTGATCCATGCCATCGGCCACCCGGTCGGCCTCGACACCGTCACCCTGCATGTCATCGCCTACCCCACGGTGGCGGTGCTGCTCGGCATGATCAACAGCGAGAAGGCCCGGCGCCAGCACAACGCACATTGGGCGCCCAGGCTGCTGGTCGCCTTCTTCCTGGTGGTGGTGACCATGATGGCCGGCTTCGTCTACATCGCCGGCCAGGGCCTGCCGCCCGCACTGGCCCAGATGCTGCTGCCCAACGCCCAGGGCAAGAACATCCATACCGGCTTCGCCGGCGTGGTCGAGCACCACCAGGGTGCCGCCAAGGGCATCGGCCAGCACCTCAAGATGGAGGACAGGCTGGCCCGGCTGGGCTGGCAGGTCGAGGTGGCAGGCCTGGCCGGGCTCGCCGCCGGCAACCCGGCGGCGGTGACGGTCAGGGTCGAGGAAGGCGACGCCCGCCCGGTGGCTGGCGTGACCGCCCGCCTGGAGATCGAGCGCCCCGGCCAGAACGAACGCCAACAGCTGGCGCTGGCCGACGGCGGCGACGGCCATCGCGGCGTCCTGCCCGGCCTCGCTGCCGGCACCTGGATCGCCCGCCTGCACCTGACGCGCGATCAGGACGCGATCGTCCTGGAGCACGGCTTCGAGGTGCGCTGAGAAGACGCTGGGTTATTCGATTTCGTCGTTCCCGCCCCCGACAAATCCATGCGAGGGCGGCTGCGGCGGGAGCCCGGTTGAATCAAAGGCCTGGATGCCCGCCTGCGCGGGCATGACGAATTAATCAGCGTTTCCCAAGAGCCTTCGAGTGCAGACGGCGACGAGAATCCCGGTGGCCGGCAGCACTGCCCCCCGCCTGGGCAGGGATGACGAATCGAGTTACTGCCAGTTCAGGCGCGGGCGCGCCGCCCGCGCAGGTATTCGATGAGGCCGGGCATGAGGGAGAGAGCGACGATCAGCAGGATCACCGCGGTCAGGTTCTCCTTCACCACCGCCAGGTTGCCGAACAGGAAGCCGGCCGGCACCAGGAGGCCCACCCAGAGCAGGGCACCAAAAACCGAGAACACCAGGAAGCGGGCGTAGGTGAGGCGGCCGAGGCCGCACACGAAGGGCACGAAGGTGCGCACGATCGGCACGAAGCGTGCGATGACGATGGCCTTGGGGCCATGCCGCTCCATGAAGGCATGGGTGCGGTCGAGGTTCTCCCGCTTCAGCCAGCGGCCGTCCTCGCGGCGGAACAACCGGGGCCCGGCCAGGCGGCCGACCCAGTAGTTGACGTTGTCGCCGCACAGGGCGGCGGTGACCAGGACCAGCATCACCAAGGGGAGTTCCATGCCGCCCGCCGCCGCCACCGCGCCAGCCACGAAGAGCAGCGAGTCGCCGGGCAGGAAGGGCGTCACCACGAAGCCCGTCTCCATGAACACGATGAGGAAAAGCAGCCCGTACACCCAGGCGCCGTGCTGCGCCACGAAGAGGGCGAGATGGCGGTCCAGGTGCAGGAACAGGTCGACGAACTGGGCGAGGACCTCCATCAGACCATGGCGCCCGTTTCTTCCTTGGGCGGCTTGATGAAGTCCTCGCGCGAGACCCCCAGCCAGAGCACGATCGGGCTCGCCACCAGGACCGACGAATAGGTGCCCACCATGATGCCGATGGCCAGGCAGAGGGCGAAACCGTACAGCACCTCGCCGCCGAGGAACAGCATGGCCAGCACCATCAGCAAGGTGGTGCCGCTGGTGATGATGGTGCGCGACAGGGTCTGGGTCTTGGCGTTGTCCATGATCGCCGCCACGTCGGTCATGCGGGTCTTCCTGAAATTCTCCCGGATGCGGTCGAACACCACCACGGTGTCGTTGACCGAATAGCCCAGGATGGCCAGCACGGCGGCCAGGACAGTGAGGGAGAACTCCCACTGGAACAGCGACCAGAGGCCGAGGACGATGAAGATGTCATGCGCGCTGGCGAAGATGGCGCCGACCGCGAAGCGCCACTCGAAACGCATGGCCAGATAGAGCATGATGCCGATGGACACCACCAGGAGGGCCAGGGAGCCGTCCTCCAGCAGTTCCTGGCCGACCTGGGGACCGACGAACTCGACCCGGCGCAGCTCGACGCCAGGGTCGCCGGCCTTGAGCAGGACCAGCACCTTCTCCGACAACTGCGCCGAAGTGATGCCCTGCCTGAGCGGCAGGCGGATCAGCACCTCGCGGGCGGTGCCGAAGTTCTGCACCTGGGCGTCACCGTAGCCGCCCTGCGCCAACACGGCGCGGATGGCCGGCACGTCGGCGACCCCCGGATAGCCCATCTCCATCACCGTGCCGCCGGTGAAGTCGACGCCCAGATTGAGACCCTTGGTAGCCAGCAGGGCCACCGAGGCCACGATGAACGCGACCGAGAAGAAGATGGTGCTGCGCGCCCAGCGCATGAAGGGGATGTCGCGCTTGAGGTGGAACAGTTCGATCATGCTATGCACCTTGTGCAATGACGGCGTGACACGAGGGCGTGACCGGAACGGCGTGACGCAAGGGCGTGACCGGCAGGCGGCAGGCCGCCTTGCCCTTTCATCACGCCTTTATCGTCACGCATCCTCGTCACGCCTTTATGTCACGCCTGCCGTTAAATGGAGACCTTGGCCAGGCGCTTGGCGCGGCCGAAGCTGAGGTTGACCATGGCGCGCGAGACCAGCACGGCGCTGAACATGGAGGTCAGGATGCCCAGGCAGAGCACCACGGCGAAGCCGCGCACCGGGCCGGAACCGAGCCAGAACAGGGCGATGCCGGCGATCAGGGTGGTGATGTTGGAGTCCAGGATGGTGTCCCAGGCCCGTTCGTAGCCGGCCGCCAGGGCAGCCTGCGGCGACATGCCGTTGCGCAGTTCCTCCCGTATCCGCTCGGCGATGATGACGTTGGCGTCGATGGCCATGCCCAGGGTCAGCGCAATGCCGGCGATGCCGGGCAGGGTGAGGGTGGCCTGCAGCATGGACAGCAGGGCCACCAGGAGGAACATGTTGGTGGCCAGGGCGAGCACCGAGATCATGCCGAAGGCACGGTAGTAGAACAGCATGAAGGCGGCGATGAGGGCGAAGCCGATGAGGGTGGAGTTGAAGCCGCGCTCGATGTTGTCGGCACCCAGGGACGGTCCCACGGTGCGTTCCTCGACGATCTCCATGGGGGCGGCCAGGGCGCCAGCACGCAGCAGCAGGGCGACGTCACGCGACTCCTCCACCGAGTCCATGCCGGTGATCTGCACCCGGCCGCCGCCGATCTCCTCGCGGATCACCGGGGCGGTGACCACCTCGGTCTTGCCCTTCTCGATCAGCAGGATGGCCATGCGCCGGCCGACGTTCTCGCGCGTGACGTTCTTGAACAGGCGGGCGCCGCGGCCGTCCAGGCTGATGTGCACGGCGGGCTGGTTGTTGTTGTCGAAGCCGGGCTGGGCGTCGGTGATGTAGTCGCCGGTCAGCACCACGGACTTCTTGACGATCACCGGCTGTCCGTTGCGCTCGTAGTAGATCTCGGTGCCGAACGGCACCTGGCCGGAGGCGGCGGCGACCACGCGGGCCTGGTCCTGCATCACCTCCTCGTCCACCATGCGCACCTCCAGGGTGGCGGTGCGGCCGAGGATCTCCTTCGCCTTGGCGGTGTCCTGCACGCCGGGCAGCTGTACCACGACGCGGTCGACGCCCTGCTGCTGGATCACCGGCTCGGCCACGCCAAGCTCGTTGACCCGGTTGCGCAGGGTGGTCAGGTTCTGTTGCAGGGCGTATTCCTGGGTCTGCTTCCTGGCGGTCTCCTTGAGGGTGGCGCTCAGCAGCGGACCCTCGGTGCTGTCGGCCTCGGCCAGCAGCAGGTCGGGATAGCTCGCCTCGATGACCTTGCGCGCCGCGTCGCGGGTGTCGGCGTCGTTGAAGCGCAGGGTCACCGCCTCGTCCTGGCGATCGATGCCGCCATAGCGGACCTTCTTCTCGCGCAACAGGGTGCGGATGTCGCCCTGGTAGCGTTCGGCCGCCTTCTCCAGGGCCTTGGGCATGTCCACCTGCATGAGGAAATGCACGCCGCCGCGCAGGTCGAGGCCCAGGTACATGGGCAGGGCGCCGAGGCCGGACAGCCAGGCCGGCGAGGCCGGCAGCAGGTTGAGCGCCACCGTGTAGCCGTTGCCCAGGGCGGCCTGGATGGCGTCCTTGGCCTTGATCTGGGTGTCGGTGTCGGCGAAGCGGGCCTTGACGCTACGCTCCGCCAGGCTGACGCCGTCGGCGGCGATGCCGGCCTGCCTGAGCGCACCTTCCACCTTGGCCATCAGCGCGGTATCGACCTTCTCGGTGGTGCGCAGGGGCGACACCTGCACCGCCGGCACCTCGCCGTAGAAGTTGGGCAGGGTATAGACCAGACCAATCACCAGGGCGACGGCGATGACCAGGTATTTCCAGAGTGGAT
>JAQVJE010000152.1 GCA_028695325.1 Gallionellaceae bacterium | reverse complement strand
CGCCGGGCCAGTACCCGCCAGCGCCACAGCAGGGTGATGACGGCGTAGGTGGTCAGGCCGGTCAGGCTGGACAGTATCAGCAATCCGACCAGCAAGGGTCGGCCCAGGCGGGTCAGGCGCTCCCACATGCCGGGCTCGCCCGCGCCGGCCGCGTCGGCCACGGCGGTCTCGTCGAGGTCGGGTGGTGCCGCCTCGCCGGTGACGGCGAGACCGAGGCGGTAGGCGGCATAGTAGATCGGCGCGAAGGTGACCGGGTTGGTGATCAGGGTGCTGGCAGCGGCGGCCGGCAGGTTGGCGCGCAGCAGCACGGCAGTGGCGGCCGACAGGGGGATCTGGGCGATCGGGATGAGGAGGCCGAAGAACACCCCGATGGCGATGCCGAGAGCGACGCCGCGGCGCGACCAGTGCCACAGGCGCGGGTGGCCGAAGAAGGGGAGCAGCCAGCGCAGCCAGCGGTTATGTTCGAGCCTATCGCGTGTCGGCAGCCAGCCGCGCAGGCGCTTCATGGCGTGTCGGGGCAGGCGCCCTGGCTGCGCTCCTGGTCGAGCAGGAAGTCCAGGAAGGCGCGCGCCACCACCGAGAGCTCGCGGCCGGCCGGGTACACGGCGTACCACTGCCGGCAGATGGGGAAGCCGCGCGCCTTCAGGACGGCGAACTGGCCGGGCGGGTTGAGGGCCAGCGAATGGCTGGACATGACGGCGATGCCGAGGCCGGCCAGGATGGCCTGCTTGATCGCCTCGTTGCTGCCCAGTGCCATGCGCGGGCGCAGCTCGATGCCTTCCTCGGCGAACAGGCGCTCCACCGCGGCGCGGGTGCCGGAGCCGGGTTCGCGCAGCAGCCAGGGCTCCTCGGCCAGGCGGGCGAGGGGGATGTCCTCGGCGCCTGCCAGGGGATGGCCGGGGGCGGCCAGCACCACCAGGGGGTTGCACATGAAGGGCCTGGCCTCCACCGCCACGTCCTCGGGCGGCTGGCCGAGGATGTAAAGGTCGGCCAGGCGGTCGGCCAGGCCCTCCAGCAGCTGCTCCCGGTTGGTGACCTTGAGCGATACCTCGATGCCGGGGTACTGGTGGGCGAACTCGCCCAGCAGGCGGGGCGCGAAATAAGAGGCGGTGGACACAGCCATGAGGGCCAGGCGGCCCTTCTTGAGGCCCTGGCGCTCCGCCACCGCCATGGTGAAGCGGTCCATGACCCCGAACACCTCGCGGCTGGCCTGGGCCAGGTCGCGGCCGGCGTCGGTGAGCTGGACCTTCTTGCCCACCTGCTCGATGAGCGGCACGCCGACGATGTCGGCCAGCTTCTTCATCTGCATGGAGATGGTGGGCTGGGTCAGGTAGAGCTCCTCGGCGGCGCGGGTGAAGCTGCCCAGGCGGGCGATGGCCTCGAAGATCTCCAGCTGGCGGAAGGTGGTGTGGTGGCGCATGGAATGCGGTGACGAGTGACGGGTTACGGGTGACAGGTTAATGGATGGGGATGGTTGTGCATAGATAAAAGTCTATCAAAACAATAGAAAAACGTGACTGTTATTTATGTCTTGCGGCTTGCAAGATGCGTCCACCTCGGATCGAAACGCATCGGTCCGGCGGATCGACCAACCGTTTCGCAAGGAGCAACGACATGGCAGTCAAGACCTACAACGCTGGCGTGAAGGAATACCGCCAGACCTACTGGATGCCCGAATACACGCCCAAGGACACCGACATCCTGGCCGTGTTCAAGATCACCCCGCAGCCCGGCGTCGACCGCGAGGAGGCCGCCGCCGCCGTGGCCGCAGAGTCGTCCACCGGCACCTGGACCACGGTGTGGACCGACCTACTGACCGACCTCGACTACTACAAGGGCCGCGCCTACGCCATCGAGGACGTGCCCGGCGACGACACCTGCTTCTACGCCTTCATCGCCTATCCGATCGACCTGTTCGAAGAGGGTTCCGTGGTCAACGTGTTCACCTCCCTGGTCGGCAACGTGTTCGGCTTCAAGGCCGTGCGTGCCCTGCGCCTGGAGGACGTGCGCTTCCCCATCGCCTACGTGAAGACCTGTGGCGGCCCGCCGCACGGCATCCAGGTCGAGCGCGACATCATGAACAAGTACGGCCGTCCCCTGCTCGGCTGCACCATCAAGCCCAAGCTGGGTTTGAGCGCGAAGAACTATGGCCGCGCCGTCTATGAGTGCCTGCGCGGCGGCCTCGACTTCACCAAGGACGACGAGAACGTCAACAGCCAGCCCTTCATGCGCTGGCGCCAGCGCTTCGACTTCGTCATGGAGGCGATCGAGAAGGCCGAGCGCGAGACCGGCGAGCGCAAGGGCCACTACCTGAACGTCACCGCGCCGACCCCGGAAGAGATGTACAAGCGGGCCGAGTACGCCAAGGAGATCGGCGCCCCGATCATTATGCACGACTACATCACCGGCGGCTTCTGCGCCAACACGGGCTTGGCCAACTGGTGCCGCGACAACGGCATGCTGCTGCACATCCACCGCGCCATGCACGCCGTGCTCGACCGCAACCCGCACCACGGCATCCACTTCCGCGTCCTGACCAAGATCCTGCGCCTGTCCGGCGGCGACCACCTGCACTCCGGCACCGTGGTCGGCAAGCTGGAAGGCGACCGCGAGGCCACCCTGGGCTGGATCGACATCATGCGCGACAGCTTCATCAAGGAAGACCGCTCGCGCGGCATCTTCTTCGACCAGGACTGGGGCTCCATGCCCGGCGTCATGCCGGTCGCCTCGGGCGGCATCCACGTCTGGCACATGCCGGCCCTGGTCAACATCTTCGGCGACGATTCCGTGCTGCAGTTCGGCGGCGGCACCCTCGGCCACCCCTGGGGCAACGCGGCCGGCGCCGCGGCCAACCGGGTCGCCCTGGAGGCCTGCGTCGAGGCCCGCAACCAGGGCGTCGCCATCGAGAAGGAAGGCAAGACCATCCTGACCGAGGCCGCCAAGAGTTCGCCCGAACTGAAGATCGCCATGGAGACCTGGAAGGAGATCAAGTTCGAGTTCGACACCGTCGACAAGCTGGACGTCGCCCACAAGTAAGCCGCCCCATAGCTGAACACCCGGCGCCGGGGGCACCGGGTACCGGATACCGAATCGAAAGGAACTGAAATGTCTGATGTGATGGATTACAAGAGCCGCCTGAGCGATCCCGCCAGCCGCAAGTTCGAGACCTTCTCCTACCTGCCCGCCATGGAGGCCGGCGGCATCCGCAAGCAGGTCGAATACCTGGTCAAGAAGGGCTGGAACCCGGCCATCGAGCACACCGAGCCGGAGCACCTGATGGACTCCTACTGGTACATGTGGAAGCTGCCCATGTTCGGCGAGACCGACGTGGACCGCATCCTGGCCGAGGCGGAGGCCTGCCACAAGGCCAACCCGAACAACCACGTGCGCCTGATCGGCTACGACAACTTCGCCCAGTCCCAGGGGGCCGCCATGGTCATCTACCGCGGCAAGACGGTCTGACGCGCGGCGGGTAATACCTGAAGGGCCCCGCCGCCGCAGGTGGCGGGGCCCTTTGCTTGCGTAGGCCGGCCTTTGCCGACCCGAAGCCCGCCCTACCCATGCAGCCCGATCAACTCATGCAGCCAGCCACGAGGTAAGCAAAATGTCCAACATCATCGACCAATACCGCATCACCCAGGAACCGTACTACCTCCCGGTCGCCGACGAGGTGGAACTGTTCGAGGCCGCCTACTCGGTGCGCATGCCCATGATGCTCAAGGGCCCGACCGGCTGCGGCAAGACCCGCTTCGTCGAGTACATGGCGCACAAGCTGGGCAAGCCGCTCATCACCGTGGCCTGCAACGAGGACATGACCGCCTCCGACCTGGTCGGCCGCTTCCTGCTCTCCGCCGAGGGTACCCAGTGGCAGGACGGCCCCCTGGCCATCGGCGCCCGCCACGGCGCCATCGTCTATCTCGACGAGGTGGTGGAGGCGCGCCAGGACACCACCGTGGTGATCCACCCCCTCACCGACAACCGCCGCGTCCTGCCCCTGGAGAAGAAGGGCGAGCTGGTGCACGCCCACCCGGACTTCCAGATCGTCATCAGCTACAACCCGGGCTACCAGTCCCTGATGAAGGACCTCAAGCAATCCACCAAGCAGCGCTTCGGCGGCCTCGACTTCACCTATCCGGAGCACGGGATCGAGACCGAGATCGTCGCCCACGAGTCGGGTATCGCCGCCGAGGTGGCCGGCAAGCTGGTGTCCATCGCCGAGCGCTCGCGCAACCTCAAGGGCCACGGCCTGGACGAGGGCCTGTCCACCCGCATGCTGATCTACGCTGGCAGCCTGATCGCCAAGGGCGTGGCGCCCCAGGCCGCCTGCCGGGTGGCCCTGGTGCGCCCGATCACCGACGACCCGGACATGCGCGACGCCCTCGATGCCGCCGTGACCACCTTCTTCTAAGGCGGGCCGTGCCATGATCCGCAAGAACCCGAACGGCGACCAGCCGGTGATCGACGAGTCGGCCTATGTCGACAAGACGGCCATCGTGTGCGGCAAGGTGATCGTCGGCGCCAACGTCTTCATCGGCCCCTACGCGGTGATCCGGGCCGACGAGACCAAGGAGGACGGCACCCTGGAGCCCATCGTCATCGGGGCCAACTCCAACATCCAGGACGGCGTGGTCATCCACTCCAAGTCGGGCGGCCGGGTGGAGATCGGCGAGTACACCTCCATCGCCCACCGCTCCATCATCCACGGCCCCTACACGGTGGGCGACCGGGTCTTCGTCGGCTTCAACTCGGTGCTGTTCAACTGCACCGTGGGCGACGACGCCGTGGTCCGGCACAACTCGGTGGTGGAGGGCTGCCGTGTGCCGCCCCGGTTCCACATCCCGTCCACCACGGCCATCCATTCCGACACCGACCTCAGCACCATCGAACAGGTGACCCCGGACTTCGCCAGCTTCTCCGAGGACGTGGCCCGCACCAACCTCTGGCTGGTGCAGGGCTACAAGAAGCTGCACAACGAGTTCTAGGGGCGCGCGAAAGGAAACGCAATGTCCATCCATCTCGACGACTACGCCGAACTGCTGGAGACCCTGAGCCCGCACAGCCGGGCCGCCCTGGAGGCGAACTGGCACGAGGCCACCCGGGTGTTCTCGCCGCGCGGCATCGACAACTACCTCAAGGGCACCTCGGCCATCCGCGGCCTCGGCCGTGGCGACAGCCTGGTGG
>JAQVJE010000151.1:1673-5196 GCA_028695325.1 Gallionellaceae bacterium | reverse complement strand
GGCCAGGAACTCGCGGAAGGCGTCGGCCGTGGTGGCGAAGCCGTCGGGCACCCGGACGCCCTTGCTGGAAAGGTTGGAAAGCATCTCGCCGAGCGAGGCGTTCTTGCCGCCGACCTTCTCCACGTCGTGCATGGACAGGTTTTCAAAGCGCGCGATATAGTCCATCTTGATCCTCGAAACGAGGCCAGGCCCGGCGCCCAACGCCTCCCCACGAAGCGCGACGACCGTGACCACTAAAGTTTGAACACAACCTGCTAGCTTCCTCCCCCCATGACCCCCATCCGACCGGTATTCATCGTCTCCGACCACACAGGGATCACGGCCGAGATCATCGGCAAGAGTCTCCTCTCCCAATTTCCCGGCGAAGCATTCGCGACCGAGAGTTTACCTTTCGTCGACTCGCTGGACAAAGCGGAAGATGCCGCCAACCGCATCCGCGATGCCTGGAAGGTGTCGAATTTGAAACCCCTGGTGTTCTCCACCATGACCGACGCCGCCGCGCGCTCCGTCCTGGAGGCCAGCGGCGCCCTGGTGATGGACGTCTACGGCCACTTTCTGGCCATGATGATCGGCGAGCTCGGCCGCCCGGCGGTCCCGGTGAAGGGCCAGTCGCACAGCGCTTCCGACGCCGGCGCCTACCACGGCCGTATCGACGCGGTGAACTTCTCCCTCGCCGCCGACGACGGCCTGGCGACCCAGAAGTACGAGCAGGCCGACCTCATCCTGGTCGGGGTGTCGCGCAGCGGCAAGACCCCCACCTCGCTGTACATGGCCATGCAGTACGGCCTCAAGGTGGCCAACTACCCGCTCACGCCGGAGAACTTCGAGCAGCCGGGTCTGCCGGACAGCCTGAAGCCCTACATGGCCAAGCTGCGCGGCCTGACCCTGAGACCGGAAAGGTTGGCCGAAATCCGTTCCGAGCGGCGCCCAAACAGCAACTACGCTGCCCTGGAGACCTGCAAGCGGGAACTCGACCTGGCAGCCCGGATGATGCGCGACGCCGGGGTCCCTGTGCTCGACTCCAGCGCCCGCTCGGTCGAGGAGATCGCCGCTCTGCTGCGGCAATCCCTGCTCAAGGGCGCCAGGTAGGCGCGAGCCTGCCGGTTCCCTACTTCGCCGCCGGCGCGCCGAAATCGACCGTCGGCGGCGCGCTGATCGCCCGCTCGTTCTCCACCGTGAAGTTGGCCTTGACCCGGTGGCCGAACAGCATGGCGGTCAGGTTGCTGGGGAACTGGCGCACCGTGACGTTGTAGGCCTTGACCGCCTGGATGTAGCGGTTGCGCGCCACGGTGATGCGGTTCTCGGTGCCCTCCAGCTGGGCCTGCAGATCGCGGAAGGCGGCGTCGGCCTTCAGGTTGGGGTAGTTCTCCGCCACCACCAGGAGCCGGCTCAAGGCGCCCGACAGTTCGCCCTGGGCGGCCTGGAAGCGGGCCAGGGCGGCCTCGTCGTTGACCAGATCGGGCGTCGCGGCGACCTGGCCGACGCGGGCGCGTGCCTCGGTGACCCGGACCAGGATGTCCTGCTCGTGCGTCGCGTAGCCCTTCACCGTGTTGACCAGGTTGGGCACCAGGTCGGCGCGCCGCTGGTACTGGTTGATCACCTCGGACCATTGCGCCTTGATCTCCTCGTCCTGGCTCTGCAGCGTGTTGTAGCCGCAGCCAGCAAGCTGGCTGGCGGCAACAGCGAAGAGCAACAAGGTCCATATTTTGCGTAGCATGGTCAATCTCCCGTCTTGGTTCTGAAGGATGCGAGGGTCTGCCGGGCCAGGCACAGGTCTTCCCAAACCTTGGCCTTGTCGCCCGGATTGCGCAGCAGATAGGCCGGATGATAGGTCACCACCAGGGGTACGCCGCGGTATTCGTGCACCCGGCCGCGCAGGCGGGAGATCGAGGCCTCGGTCAGCAGCAGGCTCTGGGCGGCGAACCGGCCCAGGGCCAGGATGATGCGCGGCCGGATGAGGTCGATCTGGCACTCCAGATAGGGCAGGCAGGCCGCCACCTCGTCCGGCCTGGGGTCGCGGTTGCCGGGCGGGCGAGATTTCAGCACATTGGCGATGTAGACGTTGGTGCCGCGTTGCTGGCCGATCGCCGTCAGCATGGCGTCGAGCAGCCGGCCAGCCTGGCCGACGAAGGGTTCGCCCTGGCGGTCCTCGTCGGCGCCCGGTGCCTCGCCGATCAGCAACCAGTCGGCCACCGGGTCGCCGACGCCGAACACCGCCTTGCCGCGGGTCTCGTGCAGGGGGCAGCGGGTGCAGGTCTGCACGGCCTGGCGCAGGGCGTCCCAGTCCGGGGCGGTGAGGCCGCTATCCATGACCGGCATGGCCTGCTGCCCCACCCCGCGCGGCGGCAGGGGGGCATTGCCCGCACGCACGGGTGGCGGGGCCGCGGGGGCTGCAGCGTCCGGGCCGGGGATGCCGCGCCGCCGCCACACCGGCCACAGGCCCAGCGCCTTCAGGCGCTCCTCGCGCGGCAGGCTCACAGGCAAAGCCTCATGACGAGGGCGTCCTCGCGGCCCTGATCGGCCGGGTAGTAATGGCGGCGCAGGCCGACGGTCTCGAAGCCAAGGCTCTCGTACAGGGCGATGGCCGTGCCGTTGGACGGCCGCACCTCCAGGAACAGGCATTCGACGCCGTAGTCCGGCGCCCCGGCGATCAGCCGCTGCATGGCCAGGCGGCCCAGGCCGCGGCCCTGCCAGGCCGGTGCGACGCAGCAGTTGAGTACATGGCCCTCGCCCGCCCCGGCCATCAGTATGCTGTAGCCGACCAGTTCGCCGCCGACCTCGACCACCCAGCAGCTGTAGCCGCAATCCAGGCAATCCATGAAATTGCCGCGCGTCCACGGGTAGGGGTAGGCGGCGCGCTCGATCTGGAGGATGCGGTCGACGTCCTCGGCCGCCATGGGGCGGAAGGTGGGTTCGACCGGCCTGGCCTGGGCGTTCATTGCCGTTCGCAGGTCTTCAGGGCGACCTTGTCGCGCACGTAGAACGGCTCCGCCGACTCGGCCGGACCGGCCTTGCCGGCCGCGAAGCGGGCCAGGGCCAGGCGGGCTACGGAACGGGCATGCGGGTGGATGTCCGGCCTGACCTCGACCAGCTGGCCACGCAGCAGGTCAGGATAGGTGGCGAAGCCGTTGCCGCAGCCGATCCAGGCCTCACCGGCCGGCAGGGCCAGGGCGTCGGGGCGCAGCACCGCCGGTACCATGATCTCCTCGACACCGGTCGCCGTGCAGCGGTAGGCGGCGGCATAGACCTCGTGCATGCGGGCATCGATGCAGGCCAGCACGTGGGTGGGCTGGTCGGCCTGGGCCATGTCCGCGTGGACCTCCTCGGCCATCGCCGCCAGGGTGTCGACGCCGACCACCGGCAGGTTGGCGCCGAAGGCCAGGCCCTGCACCACACCGCAGCCGATGCGCAGACCGGTGAAGGAGCCCGGCCCGCGGCCATAGGCGATGCCGTCCAGCTCGGCCAGGCGCCAGCCGGCGTCGGCGAGCAGTTCGTCCACCATCGGCAGGAGCAGCTCGGAATG
>JAQVJE010000151.1:0-1573 GCA_028695325.1 Gallionellaceae bacterium | reverse complement strand
AGAAGGGGTTGCCACCGGCCTGCTTCATGGCCTCGATGCGCGCCGCCAGGACCGGATCGTCGGGCGGCTGGAACGGCAAGCGGTCGATCACCACCAGGGAGAGCGCCTCGCCGGCGACGTCGACCCCCTCCCAGAAGCTCTGGCTGCCCAGCAGCACGGCGTTGCCCAACTCGCGGAAGCGCTTGAGCAGTTCGCTGCGGCTCTGGCTGCCCTGCAGCAGGAGCGGGAAGCTCACCCCCTCCGCCGCCATCCTCGCCTCGATCAAGCCATGCGCCTCGTTCATCGCCCTGAGCGAGGTGAACAGCAGGAAGGCCTTGCCGCCGCTGGCCTTCACCACCGGCCAGGCGGCCTCGACCACGGCACGGGTGTAGGCGGGCGTGTTCGGGTCGGGCATCCCTTCCGGGACGTAGAGCAGGGCCTGGCTGGCATAGTCGAACGGGCTCTCCCAGTAGCAGGTGGCCGCCCCGGGCAGGCCGATCTGGGCGAGGAAATGGCTGAAGTCGCCGCGTACCGACAGGGTCGCCGAGGTGAATATCCAGGCCCGGCTGTCGCCCTCGATCTGGCGCGCGAACAGCTCGCCGATGTCGAGCGGGGTGATGTGCATGAGCACCGAATGGGTGGCCACCTCCAGCCAGCGTATCTGGCCGCCCTCCTCGCCCTTCAGCCAGTCGGCCAGGGTGGCGCGCAGGTCGCGGCCGCGCTCCATGCAGTTCTTCAGGCCCTGCGCGCGCTCGGCCTGGCTGTCGAGCAAGGCCACCAACTCGTCCAGGCGCGCGGCCAGTTCGGCCAGGGCCTGGGCGAAATCCGCCCGCGCCAGGGCCGGCGCCGCCGGCAGGCGGCCGGCCAGGTTGTTGACGGCCAGGCGCACGGCGCGGGCGGCGCCATCCACCTCGGCCGCGCACCTGGGCAGTTCTGTGAAGTCGGCCGCCGACTCGGCCGCCTCCTGGCGCACGTCGCGGGTGAGGTCGACCACCATGCCGGTGGTCACCGTGCGGCCGAAGAACAGGCTGGCGATCTCGGGCAACTGGTGTGCCTCGTCGAAGATGATGGCGTTGCAGGCCGGCAGCAATTCGCCCGCCCCTTCATCCTTGAGCCAGACATCGGCGAAGAATAGATGGTGGTTGATCACCACCAGGTCGGCCTCGAGCGCCTTCTTGCGCGCCTTCAGCACGAAGCAGGCCTGGAAGTGCGGGCAGTCGGAGCCCAGGCAGTTGTCGCGCGTCGACACCGCGTAGGCCCAGGCTGGCGAGTTCTCCGGCACCTCGGGCAGGGCCATGCGGTCGCCGGTCGGGTCGACCGCGGCGAAGCGGGCGATGCGCTGCAGGTGGCGGGCCTGCTCCTGGGTGGTCAGGCGGGCATCGGCAAGCGACCGCTCAAGGTGGTAGGGGCAGACGTAGTTGGCGCGCCCCTTCAGCAGGGCGGCCTGGACCGGCAGGCCGAGGGCCTTGCGCACGGCCGGGATGTCACGATGGAAGAGCTGGTCCTGCAGGGTCTTGCTGCCGGTGGAGATGATGCACTTGTCGCCGTGCAGCAGGGCCGGCACCAGATAGGCCAGGGTCTTGCCGGTGCCGGT
>JAQVJE010000150.1 GCA_028695325.1 Gallionellaceae bacterium | reverse complement strand
TCCAGAAGCTTGTCCACCACTGCCGGGGACAGGTGGGTGTGCATCTTGTGGTTGTTGTGCAGGCACAGGGGGCCGGAGCCGCAGGTGCCGAAGCACTCGCCCTCCTTGAGGGTGAAGCGTCCGTCGGCGGTGGTCTCGCCGAATTCGATGCCCAATTTCTTCTTCAGGTACTCGGCCACCGTGTCGGCGCCCTGCAGCTGGCACGGCAGGTTGGTGCAGACGGTGATCTTGTGGCGGCCGCAGGGTTCCAGCTCGTACATGTTGTAGAAGGTGGCCACCTCGTAGGCGGCGATGGCCGGCATGCCCAGGTATTGGGCGACGAACTCGATGGTCTCGGGCGCCAGCCAGCCCTTTTCCACCTGGGCGATGCGCAGTGCGGCCATCACCGCCGACTGCTTCTGGTCGGTCGGGTATTTGGCGACTTCCTTGTCGATCAGGGCCAGGGATTCAGCAGATAACGTCATCGATCGATGTCCCCGAAAACGATGTCCATGGTGCCGATGATGGCGACCACGTCGGCGATCATGAGGCCGCGCGACATCTCGTCCATGGCGGCCAGGTGGGAGAAGCCGGGCGCGCGCAGCTTCATGCGGTAGGGTTTGTTGCCGCCGTCGGAGACCAGGTAGACGCCGAACTCGCCCTTCGAGTGCTCGATGGCCGCGTAGGCCTCGCCGGCGGGCACGTGCATGCCCTCGGTGAACAGCTTGAAGTGATGGATCAGCTCTTCCATGTTGTTCTTCATGGCGGCACGGGAAGGCGGCGCCACCTTGTGGTCGCCGGTGATGACCGGACCCGGGTTGGCCTTCAGCCAGTCGACGCACTGCCGGATGATGCGGTTGGCCTGCCGCATCTCGGCCATGCGCACCAGGTAGCGGTCGTAGCAGTCACCGTTCTTGCCCACCGGGATCTCGAAGTCGAGGCGGTCGTAGACCTCGTAGGGCTGCATCTTGCGCAGGTCCCAGGTGACGCCGGAGCCGCGCAGCATGGGGCCGGTGAAGCCGAGCTGCTTGGCCCGTTCGGCGTCCACCACGCCGATGCCGACGGTGCGCTGCTTCCAGATGCGGTTCTCGGTCAGCAGGGTCTCGTAGTCGTCGACGCAGGCCGGGAAGCGGTCGGTGAAGTCCGCGATGAAGTCGAGCACGGAGCCCTCGCGGTTGCCGTTCAGACGCGCGACTTCCCTGGCGCTCTTGTACTTGTTGGCCGCGTACTTCGGCATGCTGTCGGGCAGGTCGCGGTAGACGCCGCCCGGCCGGTAGTAGGCGGCATGGACGCGGGCGCCGCTCACCGCCTCGTAGACGTCCATGAGATCCTCCCGCTCGCGGAAGGTGTAGAGGAACATGGTCATGGCGCCGACGTCGAGGCCGTGGGTGCCGAGCCAGAGCAGGTGGTTGAGGATGCGGGTGATCTCGTCGAACATCACCCGGATGTACTGGGCGCGGACCGGCACCTCGACGCCGAGCAGCCGCTCCACCGCCATGCAGTAGGCGTGCTCGTTCTGCATCATGGACATGTAGTCCAGGCGGTCCATGTAGGGCACGTTCTGCAGGAAGGTGCGGGTCTCGGCCAGCTTCTCGGTGGCGCGGTGCAACAGGCCGATGTGCGGATCGGCGCGCTCGACCACCTCGCCGTCCAGTTCCAGCACCAGGCGCAGCACGCCGTGGGCGGCGGGGTGCTGGGGACCAAAATTGAGCGTGTAGTTCTTGATCTCGGCCATGGTCAGCAAGCCCCTACCGAAGGCACGACGCCAGCAGACCGCCGACGCAGCTCAATTTCGTCGCAGGCTAACGTGAGCGCAGCGAACGTTAAGGCCGCAGGCCGGCCGGAGACAAAATTCAACGTGTAATTCTTGATCTCAGCCATGGCCGACATCTCCGAAGTTCTCTTCGCGGACGATGCGCGGCGTGACCTCACGCGGGTCGATGCTGACCGGCTGGTAGATCACCCGCTTCTGCTCGGGGTCGTAGCGCATCTCGACCTGGCCATAGACCGGGAAGTCCTTGCGGAACGGGTGGCCGATGAAGCCGTAGTCGGTGAGGATGCGGCGCAGGTCCGGGTGGCCGTCGAAGACAATGCCGACCAGATCGAAGGCCTCGCGCTCGAACCAGTTGGCGGCCGCCCAGACGTCGACCACCGAGGCGATCACCGGCAGCTCGTCGTCGGCGCAGAACGCACGCACGCGGACGCGATGGTTGCGCACCACCGAGAGCAGATGCATGACGGCGGCGTAGCGCCCCGCCTCCAGGCCAGTCCCGGCATAGGCGGCGTAGTCGACGCCGCAGAGGTCGATGAGTTCGTCGAAGCGCAGGCCGGGCGTGTCGCGCAGCAGCACTGCGACGTCGTGCCAGTCCTCGGGGCGGACCTCGACGGTGACCTCGCCGAGGGCGACTCGGCCGCTGAGCAGTTTGTCGCCCAGGGCGTCTTGCAGGCGCGTGAGCAGCACTTCCGGGGTTACGGGCATCTTGTCGGGGTCCTCAGCGGGCGATGGTGTTGGTGCGGCGGATCTTGTTCATCAACTGGCCGAGGCCGAACAGGAGCGCCTCGGCAGTGGGCGGACAACCCGGCACGTAGACGTCGACCGGCACGATGCGGTCGCAGCCGCGCACCACCGAGTAGGAATAATGGTAGTAACCGCCACCGTTTGCGCAGGAACCCATGGAGATCACCCAGCGCGGCTCCGGCATCTGGTCGTAGACCTTGCGCAGGGCTGGCGCCATCTTGTTGCACAGGGTGCCGGCGACGATCATCAGGTCGGACTGCCGCGGGCTGGGCCGGAACACGATGCCGAAGCGGTCGAGGTCGTAGCGCGCGGCACCGGCCTGCATCATCTCGATGGCGCAGCAGGCGAGGCCAAAGGTCATCGGCCACAGCGAGCCGGTCTTGGCCCAGTTGATCACGGAATCGACGCTGGTAGTGACGAAGCCCTTGTCGTTGAGGCCGCCCTGCACGCCTGCCAGATTCACTTCTTGACTCACTCCCATTCCAGGGCCCCCTTCATCCACTCGTAGGCGAAGCCGACCACCAGGATCGCCAGGAACACCACCATGGCCCAGAAGCCGAAGGCGCCAATTTCCTCCAGGACGATGGCCCAGGGGAAGAGGAAGGCGATCTCGAGATCAAACAGGATGAACAGGATGGCGACCAGGTAGTAGCGCACGTCGAACTTCATGCGCGCGTCCTCGAAGGCCTCGAAGCCGCATTCGTAGGGGGAATTCTTTTCCGGATCGGGCTTCTGCAGGCCCAGCGCCCAACTGATGCCGCCACCGATCAGCATCGGGCCGACACCCACGGCCAGACCGACCAGGATGAACAGCAAAATGGCGAAATAGTTTTCCAGCATCGATCCCCCTTGCCGCGGCCAGCGCGGATAACGGCTGGAGTTTATGTGCCGCCGGCTTGCCGTGTCAAGCCAAGTGGGAATGAAAAACCCATTTATATCAATGGGTTATAAATGGATTGAAAACAGGATAAAGAAATTCGATGGTGCCGACGGCGAGACTCGAACTCGCACGACTTTCGTCACTGCCCCCTCAAGACAGCGTGTCTACCAATTTCACCACGTCGGCATGACGGGCGGGCGGTCGAAAAACCGCCCAGAAAACTCAGTTCGGAATGGCGCCCGACTTGTCGGCGTCATTCGCGGGCGCGACCGGCGCCGCGGGAGCGGCCGGCGCTGCGGGTACTGTCTGCCCGACCGGCTGGGCGGCGGGCCCCTTCACCTGGGCCGAGAAGAAGGTCAGGCTCATGCTGGTCAGAAAGAATGCCGTGGCCAGCACGGCGGTGGTACGGCTCAGAAAGTTGGCCGAGCCGCTGGCGCCGAACAGGCTGCCGGAGGCACCGCTGCCGAAGGCCGCGCCCATGTCGGCACCCTTGCCATGTTGCAGCAGCACCAACCCGACCAGGGTGGCGGCGACCAGCACGTGCACGATCCAGAGTATGAATTCCATGTCTTTATCAACCCGCCTTGCAGATGGCCAGGAAGTCTTCGGCAACCAGCGAGGCGCCGCCGATCAGGCCGCCGTCGATGTCCGGCTGGGCAAACAGTTCGGCCGCATTCGAGCCCTTGACGCTGCCGCCGTACTGGATGACCAGGTTGTCGGCGACCGCCGCGTCGAGTGCGCGTATCTTGCCACGGATGAAGGCATGCACGGCCTGGGCCTGATCGGGCGTCGCGGTGACGCCGGTGCCGATCGCCCACACCGGCTCGTAGGCGATGACCGCCTTGGCCAGAGAAGCGACGCCGCACTTCTCGATCACCGCATCGAGCTGGCGACCGACCACCTGCTCGGTGATGCACTCTTCCCGTTCGTTCAGGGTCTCGCCCACGCACAGGATCGGCGCCAGGCCGGCGGCCTGGGCGGCAGCATACTTCTCGGCCACCACCTGGTCGCTCTCGCCGTATAGGGCGCGCCGCTCGGAGTGGCCGACGATGACATAGCGGCAGCCGAAGTCATTCAGCATGGCGGCCGACACCTCGCCGGTGTAGGCACCCTTGGCGTGCTGGCTCATGTTCTGGGCGCCCCAGGCGACCGTGGAGCCGGCCAGCCGGGCTTGCGCCTGGGCCAGGTAGGGATGGGGCACGCAGACGGCGACATCGCACCCGACTTCGCCCATGCCAGCCAGCACGGCGGTCAATAGCGCGTCATTGTCGGCCAGGCTGCCGTGCATCTTCCAGTTGCCGGCCACCAGTTTGCGTCGCATTGCGGATACCCTGAACAATCAAAGGCGGCGATGTTAGCGTCTTCGCACCGCCCGGTCAACGAGGGCGACGGTCAGTCGCCGCCCTGGCCGAGGTACTTCTCCAGCCGGCGGCTGGCGACGTGGCGGTCGAAGCGCCATTCGTCGAGCAGGGCAAGCGCCAGGTCGAAGGCCTTCGACTTCATGTCGAACAGGCGCTGGATCTCGAACACCGCGCCTTCCTGCTCCAGCGCCGCGCACAGGTCGCGCAGGACGGCAGACTCCTCGGTGTCCGGGTTGCGCTCGATGTATTTCGCTATGCTCTTGATCGCATTGGCCATTGCAGTCTTCCAGAAAAAAGCCGCCAGGCGGCGGCAAAATCATACCCATATACGGAGGCATGAATGGTTACGGTTTTATGACGACTCCCTGACCCACTGCAACGCGCCTCAATGCTGGCTGCTCAGCCGAAGCGGCCTTCCCGGTAGTGGCTCCGGCCGGGCTATGCCCTTAACCTGCTCACGCAGGTTAGCCTGCGCCGCTACATCACGGACCGATTCAGCCAAATCGGCCTTCCC
>JAQVJE010000020.1 GCA_028695325.1 Gallionellaceae bacterium | reverse complement strand
GCCTACTTCGACCAGTTCCGCAACAAGCTGGACGACGAGGCCACCCTGATCGACACCATCTCGCCCGGCTCCGACTACGTCGAGATCGGCGGCCAGAAGAAGCACGTCATCGGCTACCTGGAGGAATTCCTGTTCCCGCCCGAGCGGGCGCGCGCCAAGGTCGCGGCCCTGTCGGGCGGCGAGCGCAACCGGTTGTTGCTGGCCCGGCTGTTCGCCCGTTCGGCCAACCTGCTGGTGCTCGACGAGCCGACCAACGACCTCGACATCGATACCCTGGAGTTGCTCGAACAGTTGCTGCTCGACTATCCCGGCACGGTGATCCTGGTCTCGCATGACCGCGCTTTCCTGGACAACGTGGTCACCCAGTCGCTGGTGTTCGCTGGCTATGGCGAACTGGTCGAGATCGCCGGCGGCTATGCTGACTGGCAGGACTGGCGCGCCCGCCAGGCCACCGCAGCGGCGCCGGCGAAGGCCACCCGGGCCAAGGAGACGACACCGCGCAAGCAGTCCACGGCCAAGGCCGGCCTGTCCTACAAGGAGGCCAGGGAACTGGAAGGCATTCCGGCCCGCATCGAGGCGCTGGAGGCGGAGCAGGCCGGCCTTAACGCCCGCCTGGCCGATCCCGAGCTGTATCGGCGCGATGCCGGCCAGGTGGCCGGACTGAAAACCAGGCTGGAGGCGATCGAGCTGGAACTGCTGGAGCTGCTCGAGCGCTGGGAGGGCCTGGAGGGGCGCCGCTCAGCGGGCTGACGGCAGCGCCCTGCGATCGAGCAGGACCAGCCAGCCGCGCGCCAGGCGGTAGATCACCCAGAGGCCGGTGCCCAGCATCAGCACGATGGCGGCCGGTATGCCGATCAGGGTGATGGCGAGCAGCCAGGCCACCACCAGCCAGAGCAGGGCATACCAGAAGGTGCGCAACTGCCAGCCGAAGTGGCTGTCCAGCCAGCTGCCGCGGGTACTGCCGCGTTTGACGTAGTTCAGGATCACCGCGATGATCGACGGCCAGCCGGTCAGGAAGGCAGTGACCACGAAGGCGGCGCTGGTAAGGCCGGCCAGCACGCTCAGGGTGTGCAGGGCATACATGACGTGGGTGAGGGTGACGAGACCGTCGGTGGGAGCCTCTTGCGGGGCGGCGGGGTAGGTGGCCATGGCATTCCTGTCGCTGAGGAGGTAGAGGGATTCTCGCCGCTTTGCCGGCGGCGGTCCACGACGGTGTTGCGAAATTGATGAATATCATGAAAAGCCACTTGCAAAACGTGGTTTTGTTCGCCAACCTGGAAAAACCCGCGTCCCGGCACGAACGAACCCAAAGAGGAGACCACCATGTACAAGCTAATCGTCGCTGCCTTTCTGTCCGCCCTGTTGGGCACCCCGGCGCTGGCCGCCAACGACAATGCCGGCAAGAACGGCGAAACCGTGGAGAGCGTGCGCAAGACCTGCGAGTGCGTGCGCCGCAATTCCGACGGCTTCCCGTACATCGAGCCGCGCATCACCACCTGCAAGACCTACAAGAACGCCGATGGCCACGTCAAGGCCTTCGACTGCATGAACTGCTACGCCTTGTGCGCCGAGAAGCCCACCAGTTGAGCGGGGGCGAGGCTGGCAGCGGCCGGGCCTTGGCCCGGCTTTTTTTCGGCGTGTCCGCCGGCTTGCTGGCGACAGGGCCTGCGGGCATCATCCCGGTATGAAAATCGCATTGGCACAATTCAACGCCACCGTCGGCGATCTGGACGGCAATTCACGCAGGATCAAGGATTTGGCGGCCGCGGCGGCGGCGGCCGGGGCGCGCCTCATGGTGACGCCGGAACTGGCCCTGTGCGGCTACCCGCCCGAGGATCTCGCCCTGCGCGCGGACTTCTACAGGGAAAGCGCACGCGTTCTCGCCGACCTGGCGGCCTCCCTGCCGGCCGGCCTGGCGGTGCTGGTCGGCTGCCCGGTGGCGGACGGCGGCGGCCGCTACAACGCTGCTGTCCTGCTGCGCTGCGGCCGGATCGAGGCGGTGTACCGCAAGCAGTTCCTGCCCAACCACTCGGTGTTCGACGAGGTGCGCACCTTCACGGCGGGCGACGGCGCCCTGGTGTTCGAGCTGGCCGGCTGCCGCATTGGCGTGCTGATCTGCGAGGACGTCTGGCAGCCGGGCCCGGCGGCACAGGCGTGCGCCGCCGGTGCCGAACTGCTCCTGGTGCTGAACGCCTCGCCCTATCACCAAGGCAAGCAGACGGCGCGCCACCGTGTGGTGGCCGAGCAGGCCGTCGCCAATGCCGTGCCGGTGGTCTACGTCAACCTGGTCGGCGGCCAGGATGAACTGGTGTTCGACGGCGGCTCCTTCGCCATGGACGCCGGCGGCGCGTTGACCGCCCAGCTGCCCCAGTTCGGCGAGGCGCTCGCCCTGGTCGACCTCGCCGACGGCTCGCCGCGCGGCGAACTCAACGACTTGCCGGATGTGGAGGAGGGCATTTACCGTGCCCTCGTCCTGGGCGTGCGCGACTACGTGGCCAAGAACGGCTTTGCCGGCGTCATCGTCGGCTCCTCGGGCGGCGTCGACTCCGCCCTCACCCTGTGCATCGCTGTCGACGCCCTCGGCGCCGCGCGGGTGCAGGCGGTGATGATGCCATCGCCTTACACCGCCGACATCAGCGTGGCCGACGCCCAGGCGCTCGCCGACAACCTCGGCATCCGCCACAGCGTGCTGCCCATCGGCCCCATGTTCGACGCCTTCCGGGGCGTCCTGGCTGGGGAGTTCGCCGGCCTGGCCGAGGACCTCACCGAGGAGAACATCCAGGCGCGCATCCGCGGCACGCTGCTGATGGCCCTGTCCAACAAGCGCGGCTACATGGTCCTGACCACCGGTAACAAGAGCGAGATGGCCGCCGGTTACGCCACCCTGTACGGTGATATGGTGGGCGGTTTCTCGGCCCTCAAGGACGTCGCCAAGACCATGGTCTGGCGCCTGGCCCGTTACCGAAATCGCCTGTCGCCGGTGATTCCCGAGCGCATCATCACGCGGCCGCCCTCGGCCGAGCTGAGGCCCGGCCAGACCGACCAGGACAGCCTGCCGCCCTACGAGGTGCTCGACGCCATCATGGAGCGCTACATGGAGCTCGACATGGCGCCGCGCGACATCGTCGCCGTCGGCTACGCCGAGGCCGACGTGCGTCGCGTGGTCGGCCTGATCGACCGTTCCGAATACAAGCGCCGCCAGGCCCCGCCCGGCGTGCGCATCACCCAGCGCGCCTTCGGGCGCGACCGCCGCTACCCCATTACCAGCAAGTACCAGGCACCGTTCTAGGTCCGGGATCGTTCCAGGAGAAACAGATGAAGAAGATCGAAGCCATCATCAAGCCGTTCAAGCTCGACGAGGTGCGCGAGGCCCTGTCGGAGATCGGTGTGAGCGGGCTGACCGTCACCGAGATCAAGGGCTTCGGCCGCCAGAAGGGCCATACCGAGCTGTACCGCGGCGCCGAGTATGTGGTCGACTTCCTGCCCAAGGTAAAGATCGAGATGGTGGTGGCGGCCGGCCTGGTTGATGCTGCCATCGAGGCCATCGTCAAGGCCGCCCGCACCGGCAAGATCGGCGACGGCAAGATATTCGTCTACGACGTCGAGCAGGTCATCCGCATCCGCACCGGCGAGACCGGCGAGGCGGCGGTCTGACCCTCATCAGTCGGGCAGCTTCTTGCCCGGGTTGAGGATGCCGCAGGGGTCGAACAGGGCCTTGACCTGGCGCATCAGCTCGAGCGTGGTGGGCTCGAATTCCAGGCCGACGAAGGCACGCTTCTCGCTGCCGATGCCGTGCTCTCCGGACAGGCTGCCGGCGAGTCCGAGCACAGTCTCCACCAGTTCGCGCCGGCAGGCGCGCGCGCGCGTCATCTCGTCGGCGTCGTCCGAATGGACCATGAGGTTGACGTGCAGGTTGCCATTGCCGGCATGGCCGAAGGCGACCAGGGGCAGGGCGTGCCTGTGGCCGAGGGCGTCGATGGCGTCGACCAGGTCGGCCAGCTTGCCCACCGGCACCACCACGTCCTCGTTGATCTTGAGCGGGGCGATCTTCTTCACCGCGTGGGAGAGCGACTTGCGCGCGGTCCACAGGTGGGCGATCTCGGCGGCCGAGAAGCCGCTCTGGATCGCCAGCAGGCCATCGCCGCGCAGGGCCGCCTCGAGCGCGGCGAGGTGGCGCGGTATGTCCTCCTCGTCGCCCTCGACCTCCACCATGAGGGCGGCCTGGGTGCCGGCCGGCAGACCCTCGGCGGCGCCGTATTCGCGGATCGCCTCGATGGATCGGTGGTCCATGAACTCCAGTGCGTAGGGCACCACGGGCTGGCGCATGGTCCGGATCACCGCTTCGCAGGCGGCCCGGTTGCTGCCGTAGCAGACCCTGAGGGTGGCAACCCGGCGCGGCGCCGGCAGCAGCTTTAGGGTGGCCTCGGTGATCAGGGCCAGGGTGCCCTCGGAGCCGACCAGCAGGCGGGTCAGGTCATAGCCGGTGGCGTACTTGGTGGTGCGGCTGCCGGTGCGTATCTCGCGCCCGTCGCCCAGCACGGCGCGCAGGCCGAGGACGTGGTCGCGCGTGGTGCCGTACTTCACCGCGCGCGGCCCGGCCGCGTTCATCGCCAGGTTGCCGCCGATGCGGCTGTAGGCGCCGGAACCTGGGTCGGGGGCATACATGAGGCCGGCGGTGGCGGCGAGAGCGTCGATGTCGTCGGTGACCACGCCCGGCTCCACCACCATCAGGCGGTTGTCGGGGTCGAACTCCAGTATGTGGTTCATGCACTCGAAGCTGACCACCAGGCTGCCAGCGGTCGGCAGGGCGCCGCCGACATTGCCGGAGCCGGCGCCGCGCGGGGTGATGGGCAGGCGTTCGCGCGCCGCGAGGGCGACGATGCCGGCGACGTGGTCGTGGCCGGCCGGAAACAGTACCGCCTCGGGGGTGCATGCCCTGGGCGTCTCGTCGCTGGCGTACAGGGCCAGGGTGTTGGGGTCGGTGTATACCCGGTCCGCGCCCAGCAGGGCGACGAACTCGTTTCGCAGGGATTCGGACAGCATCAGCCCAGCGTCGCCTCGACGACCTCGGCGGCCCGGACCATGGCGTCGCTGTCCGGGAAGCGGGCATGGCTTTCCTGCACGGCGATCTCATACAGGGGTTGCACGAATGGCGCCCTGGCCTGCTCGGTCATGACGTGGCGGAGGGCCTGGGTCAGTACCTTGTCAAGCGATACCAGGCGGCGGCCCTTGATGATGCCGTCGCCGGCGTCCACCAGGGTGATGATCAGCCGGCCGCGCTCACCGGTCGGCTCGTCCGGCAGTTCGCGTTCGGCCTCGGGTACCAGGTGGACGTTGAAGGCCGCATCCGACCATTCGCAGACGTCGTCGATCTTGTAGAGCAGGAAGGCGGCAGGACCGTGGCTGTAGAGGCCGAGCGTTACCGGGCTGTCGCGCAGGCCGGCGAGTTCCGCGCTGCTCGGGCTGGACCAGAACAGGGTCAGCTCGTGGGCGCCGTTCCTGTACAGATAGCGCACGCCCTCCTCGTAGCGGTTGTGGCCGGGCGAGAAGGGCTCGCCGATGCGGCGGCTGTCGTCCGGGATGGCGGGGCGGACGAAGGTATGTATCTCGCGGCTCATTCCTGGTCTTCCGGGAGCAGGGCGGCGAGCATGGCGACCATGCCGGGGTCGAAGTCGAAGCCCATGTCCATACCGGGGTTGAGTGCGATGGCGAGGTCGGCGCTCATGCGGCGCAGGATCCAGGACAGTTCGGCGAGCAGGCCGCCGCCGTAGTCGGGGAAATCGACCAGGAAGTCCTTGGCGCGGTCGGGGCCGCTGAAGACGATGAGGGCGCGGTTGCCGTCGTCATCCTCGAGCACCAGCGGCTCAGCCTGGGTGGAACGCTGAAAGCCGGCGATCTGGTGCTTCTCGTCCTTCACCGGCATGAACACCTGCATGTCGACGATGCGGCGGGCGAAGTCCTCCGGTTCGACCGCGCCGGCCAGCATGCCGGCGAGCAGTCGTTCGATGTCGTTGCGGGGATCAAAGGTGTCCATGTGCCGGCCTGGGAAAAATGGACTGTGCAGGATACCACCGGCACGACGGCGCAGAAAGGTCGTGCGCGGGTCAGCGCGGCGCCAGCTTCTGCATCTGGCGGAGTGCCTCGGGATCAATGGCGAATTGGCCGCCGCCGGGCAGGCCGGGCATCATCACGTCGCCATGCTTCTGGCCGGCCTTGCAGGGGCCCAGCCAGCGTCCCTCCATGACCATGTGGCTGCGCGCCATGCCATGCATGGGCGGCGTGTAGCGGGTGGTCGATTCCATGCGGTACTGGCTCGCCAGGTCGCCGCTGATCATTGCATGGCTGGTGGCGGTCACCTTGTCGATCAGGCAGACCGAGTCGATCACGGTGTTGCGACCGGAGCGCGTCACCGCCATCTTCGGGCAGCGCTGGCGGGCGTCCCGTTCGGCGGCCCGCTGGCTGGCGAAGTCGTCCTGGCGCTGGTCCACACACACCTGCATGGTCATGGCGGGGGTGCCCTCGGCGCTGGTCTTGATTTCCCACAGGCCGGACTTGCGTTGCGGCGCGTCAGCGGCGACTGCCGCCGGGGCGAGGATGGCGGCGAGGCAGAGGGTGATCAAGGTGCGGCTGGCGTGCGGCATGGCGGACTCCCGTCGGTCGATGTCGGTGAGTTTCCCACGAAGCGGTGCCTGTCCGCCAGGGCAGGGTGACGTTGCAGCGGTTGCCTGTGGACGGCCGAGAATGGGCGCCCGAGGCGCATACCCGACGGAATGAACTCTATAGGGGGTTTGGGAGTTGGCGGAGTGGACGGGACTCGAACCCGCGACCCCCGGCGTGACAGGCCGGTATTCTAACCAACTGAACTACCACTCCAGTACTGCTCAGCAGGCTGATTGCTCAACCTCGTACAACTTGGCGCGCTCGGCAGGATTCGAACCCACGACCCCCTGGTTCGTAGCCAGGTACTCTATCCAACTGAGCTACGAGCGCTTCGGAAAGAGGGCGCATTATATATAACTCGAGCCGCTTTGCAAGGGCATTTTGCGCCGATTATTTTGCTCGCCCGATTGTGCGCCGGGGTACCCGTTGCCGGGCTATTCCTCCCGGCGCAGCTGCGGGAACAGGATGACGTCGCGGATGCTGGCGGCGTCGGTGAGCAGCATGACCAGGCGGTCAATGCCGATGCCGCAGCCGCCGGTGGGCGGCAGGCCGTGTTCCAGTGCCCGGACGTAGTCGGCGTCATAGTACATGGCCTCCTCGTCGCCGGCCTCCTTGGCCGCCACCTGGGCCTGGAAGCGGGCGGCCTGATCCTCGGGGTCGTTCAGCTCGGAGAAGCCGTTGGCCACCTCGCGGCCGGCGATGTAGAGCTCGAAGCGCTCGGTGATGTCGGGCCGGGCGTCGGAGGCACGGGCGAGCGGCGAGGTCTCCACCGGGTAGTCGACGATGAAGGTGGGCTGGACCAGCTGGTGCTCGGTGGTCTCCTCGAACAGGGTCAGCTGCAGGCCGCCGAGGCCGTCGTTGGGCCGGTAGCCGATCTTGCGGCGCTGCAGTTCCGCCACCACGAAGTCGCGGTCGTCCAGGGGCTGGCCGGCCAGTTCCGGGTTGTACTTGACCGTGGCCTCCAGGGCGGTGAGGCGGTCGAAGGGCCGTGCCAGGTCGATGTGCTGGCCCTGGTAGGGCACCACGGCGTGACCCAGGGTCTGGGTGGCGACGTCGCGCAGCATGGTCTCGACGAAGTCCATCAGGTACTTGTAGTCGCGGTAGGCCTCGTAGAACTCCACCATGGTGAATTCCGGGTTGTGCCGGGTCGAGATGCCCTCGTTGCGGAAGTTGCGGTTGATCTCGAACACCTTCTCCAGGCCGCCCACCACCAGGCGCTTGAGGTAGAGCTCCGGCGCGATGCGCAGGAACAGCTCCATGTCGAGGGCGTTGTGATGGGTGGTGAAGGGTTTGGCCGAGGCGCCACCCGGGATCGGGTGCATCATCGGGGTCTCGACCTCGAGGAAGCCGCGTGCGACGAAGAACTCGCGCATGGCCTGGATGATCCGCGAGCGGCGAATGAAGGTCTGCCGGGTCTGCTCGCTGGTGATGAGGTCGAGGTAACGTTGGCGGTACTTCTGTTCCTGGTCGGTGAGGCCGTGGAACTTCTCCGGCAGGGGGCGCAGGGACTTGGTCAGCAGGCGCACCGAGCTGGCCTGGATGGTGAGCTCGTTGGTCTTGGTGCGGAACAGGTGGCCGGTGACGCCCAGTATGTCGCCCAGGTCGAAGCGCTTGAAGGCGTCGTAGGTCGCCTCGCCGACCTGGTCGCGGGCGACGTAGACCTGGATGCGGCCGCTCATGTCCTGCAGGGTGGCGAAGCTGGCCTTGCCCATCACCCGCTTCAGCATCATGCGGCCGGCCAGTTGCACCGGCACCGGGGTCGCCGCCAAGGCCTCGACGTCGGTCTCGGCGTAGCGGGCCTGCAGGTCGCCGGCATAGTCGCGGCGCTCGAAGTCGTTCGGGAAGGCGACGCCCTGTTCGCGCAGAGCCGCCAGCTTATCGCGGCGCTCGGTGATGATCTGGTTATCTTCTTGGATCTGTTGTTGCGGTTCGGACATGGCGGACGGGCGGAAGACTGGCAAAGGCGGGATTCTACCCGGCCGGACCGGGGCGCGACAAAAAATGCTGGATTTGTCCGCCCTGTCTGCGTAAAATGCGCGCCTCTTTACGGGTTGTTAGCTCAGCTGGTAGAGCTGCGGACTCTTAATCCGTCGGTCGTAGGTTCGAATCCTACACAACCCACCAGACCAGGCAAAAAGGCCAACCCACGGGTTGGCCTTTTTGCTTTACCGGGACCGTCCGGCGGTCCGCATCAACTGGAGGTACGCCCATGAGCACCCTGCCCAAGTGTCCGCAATGCGGTTCCGAATACACCTATGCGGACGGCGACAATTTCGTCTGTCCGGAATGCGCCCACGAGTGGCCCCAGGTCGCCGCCGTGGCCATCGAGGAGCGCCGCGTGGTGCGCGACGCCGTCGGCAACGAACTGGCCGACGGCGACACCGTCACCGTGATCAAGGACCTCAAGGTCAAGGGCTCGTCCCTGGTGGTCAAGGTCGGCACCAAGGTCAAGAACATCCGCCTGGTCGATGGCGACCACGACATCGACTGCAAGATCGACGGCATCGGCGCCATGGGGCTGAAGTCCGAGTTCGTCAAGAAGGCCTGAGCCATCCACCCAAAAGGAGACGCATCATGAAAAAACTGAGCGTGCAGATTCGCGCCGAACTGGAGGTCCCGGACGACTGGGAACTGGTCGAGCACCCCTCCGGCATGCAGGTGCTCAGGATAGGCGAGCAGTTCGTCGACTTCGATATTGCGCCCCTGGTGACACGCTCGTCCGACCCCGAGGCCGAGTGGTCGGACGAGGACGCCACGATCGTCGGCGCCGTCCTCGACACGGTGGTCGACATCGATGTCGACCTGGACCTGCGGTCCGGCGAGTAGACGGCCGAGATTGGTGCACCGCCATGGGCGCGGGCGGTGTGCCGGCACATGACGGTTTTGTTTGCTAGCCTGTGGCATGGGCCCGAGCCGCGGACCCGCTTGGCCCCGTGCGGGCCTTCTCGAACGAACCGGGAGTCACGCAGATGAAGACCCATGCCTTGATCGTATCCTTGTCCCTCATCCTGGCGGCCTGCGGCCAGGAACAACCGGCTGAGAGCACCGCACCGGCGGCCCCGGCGGCTGTCCCCGCCGAGCCCGTGGCGCCACCCCAGGAGGCGCTGGGCGCCGCGGAATCCGCTCCCGCGCCTGCCCCTGCCACGGAGGCGGCGCCGACTCCGGCCCCTGCTCCGGTGGTGGCGCCTGCTGCCGCCCCTGCCCCCGCTCCGGTTGCGGCACCCGCCCCGGCTGGCCAGGCCCTGTATGCGGCCAAATGCCAGAGCTGCCATGGCAAGAACCGCGAGGGGCTGGCCGGCAATCCCAAGCTGGCCGGCCTGAGTAAGGCGGACATGGCGTCGCGCCTGAAGGATTATCGCGCCGGCAAGCAGATGGGCCCCAAGACGGCGATCATGGCCGCCATGGCCAAGCCGCTGACGGACGTGCAGATCGACGCCCTCGCCGACTACCTGGGCGAATGATGGCGGCTGGCGGCGGCGCTCAGTCCGGCCGTTCCGCCTCCGCCTCCGCCAGCGCCTGGCGCAGCCGTTCCAGTTCGGCGCGGTAGCGTTCGACGTCGCCGTAGTCGATAAAGCCGGGGTAGCGCGCGTGGGCGTCGGCCAGCCGGCGGGTGTGCTTGATCGGACACCAGTACTGCTCGGTGCGGGCGACGATCTCGCGGGCGTAGGCCAGCAGGCCGTTGGCGTAGGAACAGTACAGGCAGTTCAGGCGCTCGATCCCATTGAGGTAGGGCAGCAGGTGGCGGTCGTAGACGAAATGGTCGGCGCGCCGCACCCGCGCGATGCCGTAGATCCGGAAGCAGATGTGCTGGTAGGTGGTCACGGCGATGTCGAGCAACAGCAGGGGAAAGGCCGCGCCGTAGATCAGCGGCGCACTCAGGATGAACAGCGGCGAGGCCTCAGCGAGGTAGCGCAGGCTGCCCTTGCGCAGGCGCCGGTGCAGTTCGAGGATGTCCTGCTCGAAGCGCGCCCGGTGATGGTCGAGGTGGTAGCGGAACTCCACCTGCTTGCGTTCGAGGTCGATCTGCAACTCGTCCTGCAGCTCCCGGATGCGCGCCATCAGTTCATCGATCTTCGGGGGCAGTGCCATGTCGTTTCCTCGGCTTGAATGGTCCGATTAGGGCGGCTGGGCGTGGCCGAGTCAAGCCTAATCGGCTAGCCTTGCCGGCATGAGAACCGTCCTGATCACCGGCTGCTCCAGCGGCATCGGCCACCATGTCGCCCACGGCCTTGCGGCGCGCGGCTGGCGGGTGTTCGCCACGGCGCGCCGGCCCGAGGACGTTGAGCGCCTGGCCAGCGAGGGCCTGGAGAGCCTGCGCCTCGACCTGGACGATACCGAATCCGTCCGGGCCGCCTTTGCCGAGTTCATGGCGCGCAGCGGCGGCCGCCTCGACGCCCTGTTCAACAACGGCGGCTTCGGCCAGGTGGGTGCAGTAGAGGACCTGACCCGCCAGGCCCTGCGCGAGCAATTTGAGACCAACCTGTTCGGCTGGGTCGAGCTCACCAACCTGGCCATCCCGGTGATGCGCCGCCAGGGCCACGGCCGCATCGTCATGAACGGTTCGGTGCTCGGCTATGCGGCCTTCCCGTACCGCGGCGCCTACAACGCGGTCAAGTTCGCCGTCGAGGGCATCGTCGACACCCTGCGCCAGGAACTCGCCGGCACCGGCATCCGGGTCAGCCTGGTGGAGCCGGGGCCGATCACCTCGCGCTTCCGGGCCAACTGCCGACCCCATTTCGAGCGCCACGTCGACTGGCAGAACAGCGTCCACCGTGCCCAGTACGTGGCCCAGCTGGCACGCCTCGACAAGCCCGGCCCGGCGGCGCCCTTCACCCTCGGTCCGGAGGCGGTGCTGGCGAAGGTGGTGCACGCCCTGGAGAGCCGACGGCCGCGGCCGCGCTACCCGGTCACCGTACCCGCGCTGGTCTTCTGGTGGCTCAGGCGCGTCCTGCCGGTGCGCGCCATGGACTGGCTGCTGATGCGCGCCTCGGGCGGCGGCAAACGGTAGTAGAATCCCGCGCAAACCACAGCAATGGCCGCTTTCATGCGCATCCTGCTCAGCAACGACGACGGTTACTTCGCCCCCGGCCTGGCGGCGCTGGCGGTGGCCCTCGGCGAACACGGCCACCGGGTCACCGTGGTGGCGCCCGAACGCGACCGCAGCGGCGCCAGCAACTCGCTCACCCTGGACCGCCCGCTCATGGTGCGGCAGACGCCGTCCGGCTTCTACTACGTCAACGGCACGCCGACCGACTGCGTCCACCTGGCAGTGACCGGCCTGTTGCCGGAGCTGCCCGACATGGTCATCTCCGGCATCAACCACGGCGCCAACATGGGCGACGACACGGTGTATTCCGGCACCGTGGCGGCGGCCACCGAGGGCTTCTTGCTCGGCATACCGTCGCTCGCCGTCTCGCTGGTCAACGGCGGCCAGGACCATTTCGACACCGCCGCCCGCGTCGCCGTCGACCTGGTGGCGCGCTGCATGGCGGCGCCGCTCGGCCAGCCTGCCCTGCTCAACGTCAACGTGCCCGACGTGCCCTACTCGGTGCTGGATGGCATCGAGGTCACCCGCCTGGGGCGCCGGCACAAGGCGCAGGACACGGTAAAGACGGTCAATCCGCGCAACCAGACCATGTACTGGGTGGGCGCCGCCGGTGCCGCCCAGGATGCCGGTCCCGGCACCGACTTCAACGCGGTGACCCGCAACCGGGTATCCGTCACGCCGCTGCAGCTCGACCTCACCCATTACCCGCAGATACCCCAGGTATCGGAGTGGCTGGGCCTGTGAACCACCTGGCCGGCATCGGCATGACCTCGCCGCGCACCCGTGCGCGCATGGTCGACCGCCTGCGCGAGCAGGGCATCCGGAGCCCGCTGGTGCTCGATGCCATGGCCAACGTGCCGCGCCACCTGTTCCTCGAGGAGGGTCTGCAGCACCGTGCCTACGAGGACACCCCGCTGCCGATCGGCGAGGGCCAGACCATTTCCAGTCCCTACACGGTCGCGCAGTCCTGCGAACTGGCCAGCCGGGGCCGGCCGCTGGAGATCGTCCTGGAGATCGGCGGCGGCTGCGGCTACCAGGCCGCGGTGCTGGCTCGCCTGGCCAGGAAGGTGGTCAGCATCGAGCGCATCGCCAGGCTGGTTGGCCGCGCCCGCCGCACCCTGCGTGAACTGCGGGTCAACAACGTGCTGGTCAGGAATGCCGACGGCAGCCTGGGCTACCCGGCCGGGGCGCCCTACGACGCCATCGTGGTGGCGGCGGCGATGCCCTATATCCCCGATGCCCTGAAGGCGCAGCTGAAGCCGGGCGGCCGCCTGGTGGCGCCGGTCGGCAGCGGCGATGTGCAGACCATGATGGTGATCGAGGCGAGGGAGAAAGGCTACACGGAACGGGAGGTCGAGGCGGTTCGCTTCGTTCCCCTCTTGCCGGGCGTGGCCTGAGGCGCGGGCCGCCATGGGGCGCGTGGCCCATGCCTGTGCAGGCTTGCGCGGTTATGGAAAACTCATCATCATCCGGCACAGTGAGGCCGTCCCGCCGGCCTCCGGGACACAACGAGATAATTCGGGTCAGCGAGGGTCAAACGGTAACGTCGGGGCAACACATTGCCGACATGGGCGACAGCGATGCCGGCCGTGTCAAGCTGCACTTCGAGATACGTGCGCATGGCAAGCCGGTCGACTCCCAGCGCCATCTGCCAGGATGAGGATTTCTGAACATGCAGGAAGACGAATTCGTTGAATCCGACGAGATCGAGCCGCCGCTGAGACCATGCGACGAGCCGGAGACGGCGGCTGTGGCCGCACCCGAGGTGGAGTATCCCTCCGACGAGACCCACGACGTCACCCAGCTCTATCTCAACGAGATCGGCCGCGAGTCGCTGCTCACGCCGGAGCAGGAACGCGAGCTCGCCACACGCGTGCGCCAGGGCGACTTCGCCGCCCGCCAGAGCATGATCGAGCACAACCTGCGCCTGGTGGTGAACATTGCCAAGCACTACATCAACCGCGGCCTCACCCTGCTCGATCTCATCGAGGAGGGCAACCTGGGCCTGATGCATGCCCTGGACAAGTTCGAGCCCGAGCGCGGCTTCCGCTTCTCCACCTATGCCACCTGGTGGATACGCCAGAACATCGAGCGGGCGATCATGAACCAGTCGCGCACCATCCGCCTGCCGGTGCACGTGATCAAGGAACTCAACATCTACCTGCGTGCCCAGCGCCACCTGGAGACCCACGGCATGCCCGATGCCGGCATCGAGGACATCGCAGCCCTCACCGGCCGGCCGGTGGAGGACGTGCGCCGCGTGCTGCAACTCAACGACCGCATGGCGTCGCTCGACGCCCCGCTCGACATCGATCCCTCGCTGTCGATTGGCGAGGCGATCGCCGACGAGCACTCCGAGATGCCGGAGGAGATGCTGCAGACCTTCCAGGTGGAACAGTACGTGCATGAATGGCTGGGCGAATTGTCGGACAAGCACCGCTGGGTGATCGAGCGCCGCTTCGGTCTCAATGACAGCGACGTCGCCACCCTGGAGGAACTGGCCGAACACCTCGGCGTCACCCGCGAGCGTGTGCGCCAGATCCAGCTCGAGGGACTGCAGATACTGCGCCGCATCCTGCGCCGCAAGGGCATCGCCAAGGACGGTCTGCTCTGATGTTGCGCTGGGGTGAGATCGAATGCGTCCTGCTCGACATGGACGGTACCCTGCTCGACCTGCACTTTGACAACCACTTCTGGCAGGTCTACGTGCCGGAGAAGTTCGCCGAGCGGCATGGCCTGTCCGCTGCCGAGGCGCATGCCGAGTGCTTCCGGCGCTACAACGAGAAGGCCGGCAGCCTCGACTGGTACTGCGTCGACTACTGGACCGAGGCGCTCAACCTGGACATCGCCCAGCTCAAGGCTGAACTGGCCCATTTGATCCAGGTCCATCCCGACGTGCCGGCGTTCCTGGCCGCCGCGCGTGCTGCCGGCAAGCGGGTGGTGCTGGTCACCAACGCCCACCACAAGAGCCTGGGCCTGAAGCTGGAGCGCACTGGCCTGGCGGTGCATTTCGACGCTATCCATTCCTCGCACAGCTTCGGGCTGGCGAAAGAAAACCCGGCCTTCTGGGCCGCCTTGCGCGAGATCGAGCCGTTCGACCCGGGGTGCGCCTTGCTGGCCGACGACAGCCTGCCGGTATTACGTGCCGCTGCCGCCTACGGCATCCGCCACCTCCTCGCCATCCGGCAGCCGGATACCCGCCAGGCGGCCAAAGACACCGGCGAGTTCCTCGCCATCCACCGTTTCTCCGAGGTCATGCCGGTATGAGTGCCAACCTGTCCGAACGCGATCTGTTGGCCCTGCGCCGCAGCTACATCTTCTCCGACATGGATGACGGCCAGTTCCACGAGATCATGCGCCACGCCGCCCCGGTCGAGATCGCCGGTGGCCAGCTGCTGTTCGGCCAGGGCGACCCGGTGGCCGCCTTCTACTGGGTGGGCGAGGGCCTGATCCGGCTGTTCCGCAGCTCACCGCAGGGCGACGAGAAGGTCATCGAGCTGATCGGGCCTGGCCGCTTCTTCGCCGAGGCGGCCCTGTTCATGGGCGGGCGCTTCCCGGTCAACGCCGCCGCCCAGGTCAACAGCCGCCTGGTGGCGGTGGACGGCGCCAGTTTCAAGGCCTGGCTGGCGCAGGACGCCAGCCGCTGCTTCCGCCTCCTGGCCGGCATGAGCGCGCGCATGCACAAGCTGGTCAACGAGATCGACAGCCTGACCCTGATGAAGGGCACCGACCGCCTGCTGCAATACCTGCTCGACCATTCCGAGCCGGACGACAGCGGCCAGACCGTGGTCGAGCTGGAGGCGCCCAAGCAGGTCATCGCTTCGCGCATCGGGGTGAAGCCGGAGACCCTGTCGCGCCTGCTGCACAAGCTGGCCGACCTCGGCTACGTCGAGGTCAAGGACAACCGCATCGTGATCCGCGACGAGGACAAGCTGCGCGAGGCCGGCCTCGACTAGCCCGGCCGTTATTCGACGATCAGTGCCGCCGCCACCGCGCGGCCTTCCGTGGCGAGTATGTTGTAGGTGCGGCAGGCGGCGCCGGTATCCATGTGTTCCAGGCCGATTCCGGTCACGATCAGGTCGCGGTACAGGTCCGGATGCGGGAAGCGGTGCCGGCGCCCGGTGCCCAGGATGACCAGGGCGGGTCGCAGTTCGACCAGGGCGGCCAAGGCGGCCCGGTTGAGGTCGGCGAGCGCGGCCACCGGCCAGTCGACTGACTGGTCCGGCAGCAGGATCAGGCTGTGGCCGTACCGCTCGCGATTGACCTCGACGAAGCCGTCGCCGTAGGCGGTGACCAGATTGACCCCGGCGGGGTTGGCTAGATGCAGTTTCATGGCGGTCACGATAGCAGCCGCGCCGCTACCGCAAAAGCCCCATGCGCGGCGGCGGTTTGCCGTGAAAATGGGCGGTCGGGTAAGATTCACCCTTTACCGAATGGCCACGCCCACCATGGACAGACACCCGCGCCCTCTCCACCGGACCCGTCAGGACGGCCGCGCGTGACCGCCAGCAAACCACCCAGGCCCCAACCCATGCGCCCGCTGAAGAAATCCGCCAAGCTCGCCAACGTCTGCTACGACATCCGCGGACCGGTCATGGTGCGCGCCAAGCAGCTCGAGGAGGAGGGCCACCGCATCCTCAAGCTGAACATCGGCAACCTCGCCCCGTTCGGCTTCGATGCCCCAGAGGAGATCGTCCAGGACGTCATCCGCAACCTGCCCGACGCGGCCGGCTACTGCGACTCCAAGGGGCTGTTCTCGGCGCGCAAGGCGATCATGCACGAGACCCAGCGCATCGGCATCAAGGGCGTGCAGATCGAGGACATCTACATCGGCAACGGCGTCTCCGAGTTGATCGTGATGACCATGCAGGCCTTGCTCGACACCGGCGACGAGGTCCTGCTGCCGGCACCCGACTACCCGCTGTGGACCGCCGGGGTCACCCTGGCCGGCGGCACCCCGCGCCATTACCTGTGCGACGAGGAGGCCGGCTGGCTGCCCGACCTGGACGACATCCGGGCCAAGATCACGCCGCGCACCAAGGCCATCGTCATCATCAACCCGAACAACCCGACCGGCGCGCTGTATCCGGACGACCTGCTCAGGGAGTTGATCGAGATCGCCCGGCAACATCAACTGGTGATCTGCGCCGACGAGATCTACGACAAGATGCTCTATGACGGCGGCAGCCACACGCCGCTCGCCTCCCTGGCCGACGACCTACTGATCCTGACCTACAACGGCTTGTCGAAGAACTACCGTTCCTGCGGCTACCGTGCAGGCTGGGTGGTGCTGTCGGGCGAGAAGCGCCATGCTCACGACTTCATCGAGGGCCTCACCATGCTGGCCTCGATGCGCCTGTGCTCCAACGTGCCGGCCCAGCATGCCATCCAGACCGCCCTGGGCGGCTACCAGAGCATCAACGAACTGGTTGCCCCGGACGGCCGCCTGACCCGCCAGCGCGACATCGCCTGGGAGATGCTCAACGCCATCCCCGGGGTGTCCTGCGTCAAGCCCAGGGCCACCCTGTACCTGTTTCCCCGCCTCGACCCCAAGGTCTACCCGATTCACAACGACCAGCAGTTCATCCTCGAGATGCTGGAGGAGGAAAAGGTGCTGGTGGTGCAGGGCACCGGTTTCAACTGGCCCAACCCGGACCACTTCCGGGTGGTCTTCCTGCCCCACGAGGAGATGCTGCGCGAGGCATTCCAGCGCATGGAGCGCTTCCTGCATGGCTACCGCAAGCGGCATGCGAAATGACGACACCGGCGTCGCGCGCGACGCCAGATTTTCAACTCTCGATTGAAGCTATGAAACCCATCAACGTAGGCCTGCTCGGTATCGGCACCGTCGGCGGCGGCACCTGGACTGTACTCAAGCGCAACGCGGAGGAGATCACCCGGCGCGCCGGCCGTCCCATCCGCATCACCCACGTCGCCGATCGCAACGTCGAACACGCCCGCAACTTCACCGGCGGCAACGCCAAGGTCACCGACGACGCCTACGCCGTGGTCAACGCTCCGGAAGTCGACATCGTCGTCGAGCTGATCGGCGGCTACACCGTGGCCAAGGACCTGGTCCTCCAGGCCATCGCCAACGGCAAGCACGTGGTCACCGCCAACAAGGCCCTGCTCGCCGTGCACGGCAACGAGATCTTCGCCGCCGCCCAGGCGAAGGGCGTCATGGTCGCCTTCGAGGCCGCCGTGGCGGGCGGCATCCCGATCATCAAGGCCCTGCGCGAGGGCCTCTCGGCCAACCGCATCGAGTGGCTGGCCGGCATCATCAACGGCACCACCAACTTCATCCTGTCCGAGATGCGCGACAAGGGCCTGGCCTTTGCCGACGTGCTCAAGGAGGCCCAGCGCCTGGGCTACGCCGAGGCCGATCCCACCTTCGACATCGAGGGCGTCGACGCCGCCCACAAGGCGACCCTGATGGCCTCGATCGCCTTCGGCATCCCGATCCAGTTCGACAAGGCCTACGTCGAGGGCATCTCCAGGCTGGAGGCCGCCGATATCCGCTATGCCGAGGAACTCGGCTACCGCATCAAGCTGCTCGGCATCGCCAAGCGGAAAGACAACGGCGTCGAACTGCGCGTGCACCCGACCCTGATCCCGGCCAAGCGCCTGATCGCCAACGTCGAGGGCGCCATGAACGCCGTCCTGGTCTGGGGCGACGCCGTCGGTGCGACGCTCTACTACGGCAAGGGTGCCGGCGCCGAGCCGACCGCCAGCGCGGTGATCGCCGACCTCGTCGACGTCACCCGCCTGCACACCGCCGACCCGAAGAACCGGGTGCCGCACCTGGCCTTCCAGCCCGACCAGCTGTCCGACCTCGCCATCCTGCCCATGGCCGAGGTGGAGACCGCCTACTACCTGCGCCTGACCGCCGCCGACCGGCCCGGCGTGCTGGCCGACATCACCCGCATCCTGGCGGATCTCGCCATCTCCATCGACGCCATGCTGCAGAAGGAGCCGGCCGAGGGCGAGGCGCAGACCGACGTGGTGATCCTGACCCATGTCGCCAGGGAGAAGGACGTCGACGCCGCCATTGCCCGCATCGAGGCCCTGGACAGCATCAGCGGCAAGGTGACCCGGATCCGCATGGAAGAACTGAACGGCTAAGCCATGAAATACATCAGCACCCGCGGCCAGGCGCCCGCGCAAACCTTTTCCCAGATCCTGCTCGGCGGCCTGGCCCCGGATGGCGGCCTGTACATGCCGGAGGAGTACCCCCGCTTCAGCGCCGACGATCTCGACGCCATGCGCGGCATGGACTACCGTGAACTGGCCCTGACCGTGCTCTCCCGCCTGGCCGACGACATCCCGGTCGCCGACCTCAAGGCCTTGGTGGACAAGACCTACACCGCCGCCGTGTACGGGCACGGCCGCACGGATTCCGACTTCGGCCAGGTCACCCCGGTGCGCCGGCTGGAGGAGGGCCTCTACATCCTGGAACTGTCCAACGGCCCCACCCTGGCCTTCAAGGACATGGCCATGCAGCTGCTCGGCAACCTGTTCGAGTACGCCCTGGACAAGGCCGGCCAGGACATCAACATCCTCGGCGCCACCTCGGGCGACACCGGCTCGGCGGCCGAGTACGCCATGCGTGGCAAGCACAACGTGCGGGTGTTCATGCTGTCGCCCCTGGAGGGCATGACCCGTTTCCAGCAGGCCCAGATGTACAGCCTGCAGGACGCCAACATCCACAACCTGGTGGTGCGCGGCGTGTTCGACGACTGCCAGGACATCGTCAAGGCGGTCTCCAACGACCTCGACTTCAAGTCGCTCTATCGCATCGGCGCGGTCAACTCGATCAACTGGGCGCGCGTCGCCGCCCAGTCCATCTACTACTTCAAGGCCTATTTCGCGGTCACCACGGCGAACGACCAGAAGGTGTCCTTCGCGGTGCCGTCGGGCAACTTCGGCAACGTCTGCGCCGGCCACATCGCCCGCCAGCTCGGCCTGCCCATCCACAAGCTGGTCGTCGCCAGCAACGAGAACGACGTTCTCGACGAGTTCTTCCGCACCGGCGTCTACCGTCCGCGTGCAGGCGCCGAGACCCTGCACACCTCCAGCCCTTCCATGGACATTTCCAAGGCCTCCAACTTCGAGCGCTTCGTCTTCGACCTGACCGGCCGCGACAGCGCCAAGGTGCGCGAGCTGTGGGCGGCGGTCGACCGCGGCGCTGCCTTCGACCTCAAGGCGCACGGCCTGTTCGAGCGCGTCGCCGAATACGGCATGGTGTCGGGCAAGAGCACCCACAAGGACCGCATGGCCACCATAGGCATGGCGGCGGAGCGGTTCGCCACCGTGATCGACCCCCATACCGCCGACGGCCTGAAGGTGGGCCTGGAGCACCGCGATCCCGGCATTCCCCTGGTCTGCCTGGAGACCGCCCTGCCGGCCAAGTTCGAGGACGCCATCGTCGAGGCCCTGGGCCGCAAGCCGGAGCGCCCGGCCGGCCTGGCCGACCTGGAATCCCTGCCGCAGCGCTATGAGGTGCTTGATGCCGACGTCGAGGCGGTCAAGGCGGTGATCGCCGCCCACGCCAACGACTGATCCGCCTGCCGGCGCCAGCCGTCTCGGTGAACAAGCTGTTCCTGCGCATATTCCTGCCGCTCCTGCTCGGCCTCCTGGCCTGGAGCGGGGCGCAGGGGTTGGGCACGTCGCCCGGCGACCCGATCAGCCGTGCCGCCCTGCCGCCCGAGGCGCGCCAGACCCTGGCCCTGATCGAGCGCGACGGCCCCTTCCCGTACAGCCGCGACGGCATCGTGTTCCACAACCGCGAGGGCCGGTTGCCGGCGCGGCCGCGCGGCTACTACCGGGAATACACCGTGCCGACGCCGGGCCGCCGCGACCGCGGTCCACGCCGCATCGTGGCCGGCCAGGCGGGCGACTACTACTACACCGAGGACCACTACCGCAGCTTTCGGAGGATACGGCAATGAACCGAGTCGCTCTCGCCGACGTCGTCGGCCATGCCGAGCGCAATGGCATCTACCGCCTGGAGGGCGACGCGCCCCTTGCCATCCGCATCGCGGGCCGCGACCTGACCGGCAAGCCGGCCATGCTGGCGGCCCTGGCCGCGGCGTTCGCCTTCCCGGACTGGTTTGGCCACAACTGGGACGCCCTGGCGGATTGCCTGACCGACCTTGCCTGGCTGGATGGCCCTGTCGTCCTGCTGGTCGAGAATGCCGGGGTGCCGGAGGCGGCGGCGCCGGAGGCCTGGGATGTCCTGCTCGACATCCTGGCCGACGCGGCCCGCCACTGGCAGGCCGAGGGACGGCCGTTCGCCGTGCTGCTCGAAGGCGGCAACGCTGCCTATCCGGCGCTCTCTGTCTGCGCCGCCCGCGGCGGCACCGGCGCCAGGTAGCCGGCGCCCAGCACCAGCAGGCCGACCCCGATCAGCGACAGCACCCTGAGCAGGCCGCTCACGTTGGCGAGGTCGACGCCGACCAGCTTCACGCATACCAGCAGCAATAGGCCCAGGCCGGCGAACCAGACGGTCCTGAGGTGGCGGCGCGAGGCGGCCACCATGGCCAGCAGGCCGAAGGCGGTCCAGCCCAGCGACAGCAGGGCCTGCAGCAGGGCGGAGTGCCACAGCGCATCGGCCAGGAAGGGCACGCCGGCCCAGTGGTGTACCACGCGGGCGAGCATCTGGCTGAACCAGAACAGCAGGGCGAGGCCGAACAGGCCGGGGTAGCCCCAGCGCTGGCCATAGCCGCCGGCCGCGCGCCAATGCAGGAATAGGGCCCAGAGCAGCAGCATGGCAGCGCCCTCCAGCGGGTTGCCGAGCGGCACGTAGGGCAGCGGCCAGGCGCCGGTTAGGCCGGTTGGCGTGGAGAACAGCCACAGCCAGGCCAGCACGATGGGGACGAGCGGTGCGGCGCGCAGATAGAGGGCGCGGTGCGCCACGACGGGCCAGGCCGGCCAGGCGCGCGTCGCCGCCAGTAGCGCGGCGGCGAGGACCAGGGCGCGCGCGGCCTCGGGGATAGCGCGGCCGAGGGCGGGGAACTGCCCGGCCAGCCAGCTGGCTTCCCAGGCCAGGGCCCAGGTGGCCAGCCAGCAGGCCAGCAGGTGGCGCTCGTCGACCAGCCAGCCGAGGCCGTCGGCCTCCTGCCGCCACAGCGTCAGGTAGTGCACGCCGAGCGCGGCCGGCAGCACCAGCCAGAGGCCGTTGGCCAGCGGGTGGCCGGCCTCCAGGTAGTTGACCCCCAGGGCCAGGCCGAGCACCGGCAGCAGCAGTAGGGCGGCGGCGCGCGGATCGGTGAGGGCGAGCCGGCGGCCCGACCATTCCAGCCCTGCCGCGCTGGCGGTCGCCAGCACCGTCATCAGCACCCAGGTCTGCGCCGGGCTGAAGGCACGGCCCAGCTCGGCATGGAATACGCCGAACCACCAGGCCAGCGACCAGGCCAGGAACAGGCGGTGGCGGAATGGATCGGCGCGGGTGGCCCAGGCGCTGAGGGCGCCGGCGGCGGCGAGGAGCAGGCTGGCATGGAACAGGCTGTCGCGGAACGGCGGACCGCCCGGCACCTGCTGCCAGAGGTCGAGCAGCAGCAGGCCGGACAGCAACTGCAGCATGGCACCGGCCAGCATGGGCAGGCCGCGGCCCGTACCCATGGCGAACCAGACCACCCCGGCGCCCTCTAGGGCCCAGAACACCCCGGCGACGTTCTGGCTGAAGGCCAGCCCGGGCGCCAGGGACAGGAAGGCCAGGGCGAGCCCGGCCTGGGCCTGGCCGAGCAGGGCGTCGCCGGTTGGCCGGGTTAGCCGGTGCAGAAGGCCATACCACAACCCGGCACCCAGGCTGCTCAGGGCCAGGTAGTCGAGGTCGCCGGAGTAGAGGGTCGCCTGCGCCGCCGCCGCGGCAGTGGCCGGGCCGAACAGCAGGATGCCGGACTGCCAGCCCCATTGCGACGGCGGTCCGCGCCGGGCGGCCAGCCAGGGTGTGGCGCTGTAGAGCACGAACAGGGCCAGCAACAGGGCCTCGACATCGGCGCGCAGCTCGGCCCGATAGGCCTGTGCGGCCCAGGCCAGGCCGATGGCCACGCTGAAGGCCAGGCTGCTGACGATGAGCAGGCGCCAGGCCCGCAACAGGCTGACGTACAGCACGCAGGCATCGAGCAGGACCAGGTAGCCGAACAGCACGCGGTGCTCGCCCTCGCCCGGCACCAGCATCGGGGCCAGGAAGGCGCCGACCAGGCCGAGCAGGGCCAGGCTCTGACCGTCCTGGCGCACCGCCAGGGCCAGGCAGGCAGCGCCGAGGCCGGCGAAGGCCAGGAAGGCGGCGGCGGGGTCGAGGTAGCCATAGTGTTCGAGGGCGAACCAGGTGGTGATGTAGAGGATGCCGAAGCCGCCCCCTTCGAGGGCGAAGCCGAAGCCCCGGCGCGCCTGCTCGCTGGCGGGGGCGAAGCGGAACAGCCAGGCCGGCCGGAAGGTACTGCCGCTGGCCGGTCCTGCTCCCAGCCAGATCGCCGCGAGGCCGGTTAGGCCGGCGAGGGCGAGGCGCAGGGCGGGCGGGATGAGGCCATGCTCGGCGGCCAGCTTGAGGGCCGAGGCGATGCCGAAGAAGAGCAGCAGCATGCCCAGCTTGGCCAGGATGTTGCCGGACAGCAGGCGACCGAGCAGGTCACTGGACCAGGCCAGGGTGGGCGG
>JAQVJE010000149.1 GCA_028695325.1 Gallionellaceae bacterium | reverse complement strand
CCTTGGGTGCCCCCGACACAGTGCCGGCTGGGAAGGTGGCGCGCAGCACGTCCATGGCAGAGAGGCCGGGGCGCAGCCGGCCCTCGACATTGGAGACGATGTGCATGACATGGGAATAGCGCTCGACCACCATGTTCTCGGTCACCTTGACGCTGCCGATGCGGGCCACCCGGCCGACGTCGTTGCGGCCCAGGTCCATCAGCTGGACGTGCTCGGCCCGTTCCTTGGGATCGGCCAGCAGGTCTGCCTCCAGGCGCAGATCGTCCTCGCGGCTGGCGCCGCGCGGCCGGGTGCCGGCGATGGGGCGGGCGGTGACGGTGTCGCCTTCCAGGCGCACCAGGATCTCCGGCGACGACCCGACGACGTGGAAGCCGCCCAGGTCGTAGTAGAACATGTAGGGCGACGGGTTGAGGCCGCGCAGGGCGCGGTAGAGCGACAGGGGGTGGGCATGGAAGGGCCGGCTCATGCGCTGGGACAGCACCACCTGCATGATGTCGCCGTCGGTGATATAGCGCTTGGCACGCTCCACCGCCGCCTTGAAGGCCGCCTCGCCGAACTCCGACACCGCCTCGGCCGGCTCGCCCGCCTCGAAGCGCGGCGCCACCGCCGGCTTGCCCAGCTGGCGCGCCAGTTCCGACAGGCGCAGCTGGGCCTGGGCGTAGGAGTCCGCCTGCATGGGGTCGGCGTAGACGATCAGGGTCAGGCGGCCGGACAGGTTGTCCACCACCGCCAGTTCGTCGGTGAGCATGAGCAGGATGTCGGGCGTGGCCAGGACGTCCGGCTTGGCCGTCGTGGCCAGGCGCCGCTCGATGTAGCGCACCGTGTCGTAGCCGAAGTAGCCGCACAGGCCGCCCGGAAAGCGGGGGTGGCCGGCCAGCGGGGCCGCCTTGTAGCGGTCCTTGAATGCCTCGATGAAGGCGAGCGGATCCTCGGTGTCCACCTGCTCCACCGGCCGGCCGTCGGTCTCCACGCTGACGAAGTGGCCGTGCACGCGCAGGACGGTACGGGCCGGCAGGCCGATGAATGAATAGCGGCCGAAGCGCTCGCCACCCTCGACCGATTCGAGCAAGTAGGTGTAGGGCTGGTTGGCTAGCTTGAGGTAGATCGACAGCGGGGTGTCGAGGTCAGCCGGCAGTTGCCGGTAGACGGGGATGCGGTTGTAGCCCTGGCGGACCAGGTCGATGAATTCCTGTTCGGTCATGATCGCTCTCTGAAAATGGGGTGAGTGGTTGCGCGGCTCGGGACGTGGCTCAGCTACGCCATCGCCACGACAGGCGCTTCACTCTTCCAATCTTCAGGTGGGCAGGCTTCATTTCTTCACGACCAGTTTGGCGGCTTCTTCCAGACTCGGCACCACCGCGTCCAGGTCCAGTTCGGTCACCGGACGGCCCCGATTGTAACCGTAGGGGACGCAGAACACCGGGCAGCCGGCGGCGCGCGCCGCCTGGGTGTCGTTGAGGGAATCACCAATCAGCAACAGCTCGGCCGGCTCGACGCCGAAGTACTGGCAGGCGTGCAGCAGCGGCAGCGGCGACGGCTTGCGCTCGGGCAGGGTGTCGCCGGACAGGACCAGTTCGAAGAACGGGAACAGGCCAGTCGCCTGCAAGAGCGGCACGGTGAAGCGCTCGGCCTTGTTGGTGATGCAGGCGACGTGCACGCCCATGGCCTTGAAGGTCTGCAATCCCTCTACTACGCCCGGGAAGGGCCGGCTCTTGCGCGCAACCCACTCGGCATATTGCCGCTCATAGGCGGGCATGGCGCGGGCGTAGAGTTCCTTGTCCGGCTCGGCCTCCATGTCCCGCGTAAGCACCCGCTTGACCAGGCGCGACACCCCGTTGCCGATGTAGGTCTTCACCGTGGCAAGGTCGATCGCCGGCAGGCCGAGGTCGGCCGCCATCGCCATGGCGGCGTCGGCCAGGTCCGGCGCGGTGTCGAGCAGGGTGCCGTCGAGGTCAATGACGACGGCCTTGATTGGAAGCGGAAAGTTCATTTTCTATTCCCAGTGACAAAGTCACGAGTGACAGAGTGACGAGTCTGGTCGTGCGGCTACGCCGCGTGTCACTCTGTCACCCTGTCACGCTGTCACTGAACTTTGGCCAGTTCCGCCCGCATCGCCGCGACCACGCTGTCATAGCGGTGGGCATCGCCGTCCTTGGCGGCGCCGAAGATGGCAGAGCCGGCGACGAAGGTGTCGACGCCGGCGCGGGCAACCTCGGCGATGTTGGCCGGGCCGACGCCGCCATCGATCTCCAGGCGGCAGTCATAACCGCCGGCGTCGATCATGGCGCGCACCTTCCTGGCCTTGTCGAGGACGTAGGGGATGAACTTCTGGCCGCCGAAGCCGGGGTTGACGCTCATCAACAGGACCATGTCCAGCTTGGGCAGGGTGTATTCCAGGACATCCAGCGGGGTGGCCGGGTTGAACACCAGGCCGGCCTTGCAGCCGCTTTCCTTGATCAGGCCGATGGTGCGGTCGATGTGCTCGGAGGCCTCCGGGTGGAAGGTGATGTAGGTGGCGCCGGCCTTGGCGAAGTCGGGGATGATGCGGTCGACCGGCTTGACCATCAGGTGGCAGTCGATCGGGGCGGTGACGCCGTGCTTGCGCAGGGCCTCGCAGACCAGCGGGCCGATGGTCAGGTTGGGCACGTAGTGGTTGTCCATGACGTCAAAATGAACGATGTCGGCGCCTGCGGCCAGGACGTTGTCGACCTCCTCGCCCAGTTTGGCGAAGTTTGCGGACAGGATGGAGGGGGCGATCATGTATTGCGTCATTTCGGCTACCCGGATGCGTTGCAAAGTGGGCGATTCTACCCGCTCGGCGGCAGGCTGGACAGACTCGGCCGAATCGTGTGCAATGGCCGCCAATCCAGCGTCGCAGGCAGCGATAACCATGGCCGAAAGCAGGAAATACCACATCACCGTGACCCCGGTGGCCCGGTACATCCCGGACCAGTCCGATGAGGCTGCCGGCCGCTATGTGTTCGCCTACACCATCACCATCGCCAACACCGGCACCGTGCCGGCCCAGCTGGTCTCGCGCCACTGGATCATCACCGACGCCAACGACGCGGTGCAGGAAGTACGCGGCATCGGCGTGGTGGGCGAGCAACCGCTCCTGCAACCGGGCCAGCAGTTCGAGTACACCAGCGGCACCGCCATCGCCACCCCGGTGGGCAGCATGCGCGGCAGCTACCAGATGGTGGCCGACGACGGCGCGCATTTCGAGGCCGAGGTGCCGGAATTCTCCCTCAGCATGCCCAGGGTCCTGCATTGAATGGACGCAGCGCACTGATGCGTCTGCTGTTGTCCCTGGCGGCCATGCTGGCCCTGGCCGCCTGCCAGAACCTGGCTCCCGCACCCGCCGCCGGCACGGTCGAACCGACCGCCACCGAACCCGCCCCGCCGGCCGCAGACGCCCCGCCGGCTACGCCCGCCATGTCGCCGGCACCCGAGGTCAGGACCACCCCGACCGCCATGGACTGGCTCAGACCCGCCGCCTGGTCCGACCTGCCGGGCTGGCAGGCCGACGACCTCACGGCGGCCTGGCCGGCCTGGCGGCAATCCTGCACCGTGCTGCAACGCCAAACCGCCTGGCGCGAGGTCTGCGCCGAGGCTGCCCGGCTGGACGGGAGCGGGGCGGAACGGATCCGGTCCTATTTCCAGGACCGTTTCGCCCTCTACCAGGTCCAGCAGGCCGAGGGCGGTGCCGAGGGCCTGGTGACCGGCTACTACGAGCCGCTCCTGCGCGGTTCCCGCAACCTGACGCCCCAATACCGCTACCCCCTGCGCGCGCCGCCCGAGGACCTCCTGGTAGTCGACCTCGGCAGCGTCTATCCGGAACTCAAGGCCCTGCGCCTGCGCGGCCGTCTGGATGGCAACCGGGTGGTACCCTACTTCACGCGCGGCGACATCGAGGCCGGTCGCGCCCCGACGCCTGGCCGCGAGATCGCCTGGGTGGACGACCCGGTCGAGCTGTTCTTCCTGCAGGTGCAGGGCTCCGGCCGCATCCAGATGGACGACGGCAGCATGATGCGGGTCGGCTATGCCGACCAGAACGGCCACCCCTACCGGTCCATCGGACGCTGGCTGGTCGAGCGCGGCGAACTGGCCCTGGACAAGGCATCCATGCAGGGCATCAAGGACTGGGCACGCACGCACCCGGAGCGGCTGCCGGAGCTACTGGCCGCCAACCCGAGCTACGTCTTCTTCCGCGAACTGGACAACCACGTCGGCGGTCCCCTCGGCGCCCTCGGCGTGCCGCTCACGGCGGAGCGCAGCCTGGCGGTCGACCCGCGCGCCATCCCGCTCGGCGCCCCGGTCTGGCTCGCCGCCACCCGGCCCAACTCGGCCGAGGCCCTGCAGCGCCTGATGCTGGCCCAGGACACCGGTGGCGCCATCAAAGGCAACGTGCGCGCCGACTTCTACTGGGGCTTCGGCGAGGCGGCCGGCCGCCTTGCCGGCGCCATGAAGCAGCAGGGCCGCCTGTGGCTGCTGCTGCCCAGGGACTACCCGCTCCTCGACGGCAACGGCCGCTAATCTTCCAGGACGTAGCGCAGACGCATGCGGACCTGGGCACGCACCGGCCGGCCGTCCCGGCGCCCAGGCTGGAAACGGGCCTCGCGCAGCGCCGCCAGGGCCGAGTCGTCGAACACCCCGGGCGGCTCGCCCTCCTCCACCCCGGCCTCACGCACGACACCGAACTCGTCGATCCTCAGGTTCACCAACACCGAACCCTCTATGCCCTGGCTGCGCGCCGCCGCCGGATAGACCGGGGCGATCGCGGCCAGCGCGCGCGGCGGCACATCCAGTTGCCTGGCCTCGTACCAGTGGATGTCGACCGGTATCGGCACGCTTGGCAACCCGGCGTCCGCCTCCGGCAGGCGTGCGGCCGGTGCCGCGGACGTGGGCGCCGGCGCGGCGGGTGCTGGCGTGGCGGATGCCGTGGCCGGCGGCGCGGGCGGCAGCACCATGCCGGCCGGCGCCGGCCCCGCCGGGGGCCTGGGCGACTCGACTGGCGGCCGAGGCACGGCCGGTTCCGCCCCGGCGGGCCGCCCGGCCAGGCGGGCGGCGATCACCACGTCGTCGACGGGCGGAAATGGCCGCGGCACGATGAGCATGATGAGCGCCACATGCAGGGCCAGCGACAGCAGCAGCATGCGGCCCAGCGGCCGCCGCGCCAACTGCGCGAGGGTGCCGTACATTGCCGTGCGCCCGGCGGACGCCTGCTCAGTGGCTTACTTGCCGGCCTCGTCGAGGAGGGCGTCGAGCTTCTCGGCCGGCACCAGGCCGGGCAGGCGGCGGCCGTTGGTCAGTATGATGGCCGGGGTGCCCTGCACGTTGAGCCGCGCGCC
>JAQVJE010000148.1:3025-5359 GCA_028695325.1 Gallionellaceae bacterium | reverse complement strand
GCGTGCCGTGCGTTCCGCCCGGAACGCGGGGCCGGCCGCGTCCTCCCGCGTCTTCAACCGGAAGGGGGTTCGCCCCCGAGACCTGGTTGCGTGCGGCCGCGGGGTGCGAGCGGCCGCGGCGTGGGTCGAGCGGCCGCCCGGCCGGGGGTGGGGGGGACTGGTGGGTGGGGGTGGTTTTTGGCGGGCCGGCGGGCCGCTCGGAGCCGGCGGCGGCTCGCACCCCTCCGGCGGCCGGGGTTTGACCTGGTGGTTTGGTGGCGAGCGGAGAATTTGGGGCCCGGAGTGGGCTGCTGGCGGCCGTTTGGCGGCCGGGTCGATGCTAGGGTCGCATCACGCGCGCGCTCGCGAGGCGGCCTCTGGGAGCGTCGGAGCGGCTCCGAGGTGGAGGCGGTAGGTGATGATCGAGCGGCCGCGACGCGCTCCGCCGGGGCTGACGTGGATGGGCTGGAATCCGCAGGCGAGCCAGAAATCATGTGCCTCGAGGTCGCTGGCGCAACGGAGCTCGATCGCGGGCGCGCCGGCGTTTCGCGCGCGGCGGATCAGGGTCGCGACGGCGGCGGTGGCGTGGCGACGGCGGCGGTGGTCGATGTCGATGCAGCATTGGTAGCATTTGAGGGGCTGGGCCCAGGTGGGTGGGCCGTGGAGGATGTAGCCGATGGGGCGGCCGCGCGTGTTCGATTGGATGATGGTCTGACCGCGCTTGAGGAAGTAGTGTTCGAGGTGGGTGGATGGGATGAAGCCCAAGGCGTCGGAGTTGGCTCGCATCAGGTCGGCGATGAAGCGGGCGGTTTGTCGGGCGGTGCGGAGAGTTTTCATGGTTGGTATCGGGCGTAATGGGAGTATTGGTTGTTCGTGGTCGAGGGGGCGCTCGGGAACGTGTCGGGGAGCCAGCCGGGTACGGCGGTGAGTGGCTTGTAGCGCGTGATGGGCGCGGGCGGTGTGGATGTCTGGCGTCTGGTGTACCATCGGCGGTCGGGGTGCACGGCGAGGTGGTAGAGACCGGCGGGGAGTGGTTGGGATGCGGGATAGTGATTCCAGGCTACGGCATGTTGTGCTTCGAGTGATGCGAGCGTTGCTGCGAGCGTGGTGGGTGTTCCTGCGTCGTCGTGGTACAGGCCGATGGTGAGGCGGCCGGGTGGGACGCCTACGGTGGTGGCGTAGAGGGTCAGCTGATCGATCGTGGCGTTGGCGGGGAGTTCGTAGGGGCCTTGTGCGTAGATGAAGTGCTCGACCCACGATGCGTTTGTCAGGCCGATCTCGTCGAAGCCGAGGTTGCCGGGCTCGGCCGGTTGGGTGAGTCTGGACATCCAGACCTGGAAGGCGGTGAGGCGTCGGTGCTTGGCTTCCTCGGCGAGGTCGTCGAGGGTTTCCTGCGGGAGGGTGTGCCAGGCGGCCGCGTGATCGTGCCATCGCTGATGGTGGGCGACTTGGGCGGGGCTGTGGGGTTGTTCCGGGGTTGTGCGAGGATAGACGCAGGCGCAACGCCGGCGGCGTTGGAAAGTGAAGCGGCCGGCGAATGTGCCGGCCGCTTCGAGCGAACAGAGAGGCCGGGAGAGCCTCATTGTGCTTTCTCGGTTAGGTGGCGGTGGCTGAAACTTCGCCCTGCTCGTCGCCGAGGGCTCCTTCCTTGGTGAAGAAGCGGGCGTCGTAGTAGTAGGTGCCTGCGGGGAGGTCGGAGTCGGTGTAGGTGAGTGTGCCGGTGCTGTCCACCTCGAGGATTGCGATGCAGTTGGCCCTCGAGGTGTCGAAGGTGCCGGTCGGCGACCGGAAGATCATGACGCCCCACACGTCGTTCAGGGTCGTGACGGTGAAGGTCAGATCGATGTGAGCGGCTCCGCCGATGGCGGAGGCGAGCGTGGCGACGGGCTGATTGCCGGTTTCCGCAGCGGGGTAGGTTTGGCTCGGTGCCTGGAATTCGCGCCACCTCTGGAGGTTCTTGCGCGAGTAGGCGTTGAAGTTGCTGATTTGGCTCGCGTCGGCCAGATCGCTCCACGAGCCCTTGGGCGTCGAGTCGACGCCTGCCCAAGCTTGGGCGAGGAACTTGAGCGCCGCGCGGACCGAGACCTGCAGGTCGCTTTTCGGGTTGGCCGGGATGACGCGCTGCCGGACGTAGTTGCGGCCCTTCCATTTGGAGAAGGTGGCCGTCTTGGCGATGGTGCCTGATGCGTCGAAGGAGAGCATCGGGCCGTTGACCTTGACCATGTGTTACCCCTTTGGATTGGAGAAAGTTGGCGCGCCGGCGGGTACCTGTTGGGACGTCGATCGCTTGTCCCCGCAGCTTGGGATCGGGCGGCCTGGGAGGATTGCGCCGGCGCGCCGGGAGCCCATCACGCT
>JAQVJE010000148.1:0-2925 GCA_028695325.1 Gallionellaceae bacterium | reverse complement strand
GGGGGAAACTGGAGGTTGAAAGCGGTGATCAATCGGCGGACGGGGCAGCCGATGGTGATGTTGCCCCCGCCGGCGAAGAGCAGGCTCATGAGGGCGAGGGTGTGGTCGTGGAGGATGGCTGATCCGGAGTCGCCCGGAGCGCTGAAGTTGCCGCCGTCCCGCTGGTAGACGTCTTGGTCGGCGAAGACGGCGTTGAAGCTTCCGTAGTTGACTCGGGCGGCGGCTCCGACGGCGATGCATGTGCCTCCGGTGACGGCGGTCGTGCGGCCGCTTTTGACGGCTTGGTCGCCGACTTCGGCGTTGCGTGCGGTCTCGGCGGCCTTGCCGAGGCCGAGGATTTCGCGGCCGATCGTGTGGTAGCCGTCGATCTGGGCGTCGGCAATGGCGGCGTCGAGGTAGTGGGTGCCGAGTCGTTGCGGCGCGACCCAGTGGGAGAGCTTGGCGCAGGCGGGCCAGGAGGCGAGCGGCTGGTGCTGCGTGTGGCCGATCTGGGCGTTGGGGCCGTACATGACGTGCCAGTTGGACAAGATTCCCCAGTGGTCGAGGCCGTCGAGGTCGCGCCATCGGACGGGCGCGCCGGCGGTCCCGACCCAGTTGGCGTGGGCCGGCTGGATTTGGCATCCGAGTGTGATGGGCTCGTTTTGGCATGCTTGCCAGGCGTTTCGCGGGTCGAGGTCTTGGGTGGTGATGAGGGGGCGGAGTTCGGTCGCGTCGCGTTGGATGAGGTTGTATGCGGCGAGGTCGTAGATTGCGGGGTTGCGTCGGTGGATGGGGGCCGGGTCGCGCGTGAGGACGACGATGGTGTCGGTTTTGGCGTCGCGGTCGATCCACGCGGCGATGGCGTGAGGGTTGTCGATGAGGATGTCTGTGAGCATGTTGTCGGTGCGGTTCATTGCGGGGATTCCAGTTCAATCGAGTAGGGTGGTTTTGGTCTGTCGTTGGATGGTGCGGATGGTGCGGTCGTCTCCGGTCTGGTGCCAGTGGACGAACAGGTTGTAGCCGTGCATGCAGAGCGGGGCGCGGCGGGTGGCGAGTTCCCATTGGCGGCGGCGCTCTGGCGTGAGAGAATGCCAGGCGGCGGCGGTGTCGCGTAGGCGCTGCCGGACGGCGAGCTGCTCTTGGGATGGGGGCTTGTCGGGATAGGTCTTGGCGAAGCTGACGATGTTACCGTGCTTGTCGCGGTAGATGGTGAGGCTGTCGAGGTCGCCCCATATCACGAATCCGAAGCACGAAAGGAGATTGCGGTGGGGAGTTTTCATTGGTCATGGTTTGTTGCGTGCGTCTCCGTTGCCTGGCCCTACGCCGATTTGGGCTCCGATGCGGTTGGGGAGGCGGTGGGTGTCGGCTTCAGTGTATTGTATTCCCCAGAGGTTGCAGAGGAGTTTTTTCAGGTTGGGCGGCTCGGGCAAGGTGATGCGGCCGAGGTCGGCGGGCTTGCAGGCGATGACGACGCGGCCGTTGTGGCGTTTGGAGGGCCTGTGGGCTTGGAAGTGGCATCCGCGCAGCCCTCCGAAGCTCTGGGCGTATGTGCGGAAGGTGTCGGAGGCGGTGGCGGTGAACTCGAAGATTACGTGTTCGAGCGTGGCTCCGGAGACGCACGAGACGTATCCGTGCCAGCGCCACGGGTGGCCGTCTTGGCACCAGGGGCAGACGTCGACGCCCTCGCAAGGCACGGTGCGGTTGCCGACGAAGTGGGTGCAGCAGCCGGTGGGCTCGGTGCATGTGATGATGGCGGCGAAGGGGCGGTCGGCCGGGGTGCGGATGATTCGCAGGGGTTGGCCTGTGTCGCCGCTGGGCGGTGTGGATTGCCAGTTCGGCATGGTGGGGGCTCCTGGGCTTGGGGAGGACTCCTGAGTCCTGACTCGGTAGCTGGGAAGATAGTAGATTCCGACGGCGTGATCGATGTCAAGACGTCTGACGCCCAGGCATCGATGCCAGGCATACGACGTCTTTGGCGCAAGTCGGGCGGTAGGCTAGGGTTACTTGCGGTTTTGTCGTTTTTACGCCAGGCGGCCCGGGAGGGTCGGTTTCGGGGCGCGGGGGTCGCGGGGGGGGGCGGTGCGAGGACCCCGGTCCGGCGGGGGGGGCGGGGGGCGCGGTTGGGAGGTGGCGGGCGGTTGGGGGGATTTGTCCGCTTTGGCACGCCGGTAGACCCATTGTGACGTGTCGGAGGGGCGAGGGTTCAGCGAATGGGCGTGGTGTCGAGGTGCTCCGGAGGGCTCTCAGGGCCTACACGCGTTGGGTTCCTCGGCGGCTATGGAGGAAGTCCCTTATGGGGCGGCGCAGGGTTCCGCGGTGGTCGAGGCGGCCCAGGCACCCGCGTTCAATCAATATCCCACTCTGCTCCTTTCACCAACCATAAATCTCGCATTGCCTGGGCCGCCTCGACCATGGCGTACCCTCTCGCTTCCCATATAAGGGACTTCCTCCATAGCCGCTGGAGCGACCAGCGGCGGTAGGCCCTGAGAGCCCTTCGGAGCACGCTCATCACAACCCCCTTTCGCTGAACCCTCGCCCCTCCGACACACTTGGTGGGGGGCTGGCGGCGTGACAAAGCGGAAAAATCCCTTGTGGCCGCAAGCAACGCGACAGCGCGTGGGGTGGGATTGAGGGGGCGGTTACGGCGTTGAGAGGGCGGGGGGGCCCGGTGGAAGTGACGTCCCTGATTGTGGTTTCAGGGCCGAGGGGAGTCGGAGGCGGGCGCCAGCTCTTCGAGGGTCGCGGGCGGGTTTGGCGCTGCGCTGTCGGGGTGGGCGTTCTATTCCTGGGATCTTTTACGCGCAGCGTAAATGAAGCGAGACCCACGCCGCGGCCGCTCGCACCCCGCGGCCGCACGCAACCAGGTCTCGGGGGCGAACCCCCTTCCGGTTGAAGACGCGGGAGGACGCGGCCGGCCCCGCGTTCCGGGCGGAACGCACGGCACGC
>JAQVJE010000147.1 GCA_028695325.1 Gallionellaceae bacterium | reverse complement strand
TCGGGGAAGTCACCGCGCAGAAGCTGATGCAAAAGTTCGGTGACGCCTTCCTCGCGTCGATGCTCGGGGACAACATCCACGAGTTCATCAACCTGATGGATGGCAACGGCGAGCTGGTCTTCTCGGATCGGCAAGCCCACCGCATGGAGCGCGCGATGGCCAACATGGAGTTCGGCTTCGGCGAGGGCGGCTACCAGCCGTCCGAGTTCATCAAGCGCTACCTGCCCCAGGGCACGTTCGACCTGCTCATCGCCGACGAGGCGCACGAGTACAAGAACGGCGGTTCCGCTCAGGGCCAGGCCATGGGCGTGCTGGCGGCCAAGTCGCGCAAGACCTTGCTGCTCACCGGAACGCTGATGGGCGGCTACGGCGACGACCTGTTCCACCTGCTGTTCCGAGCCCTGCCGGGGCGGATGATCGAAGACGGCTACCGTCCGACCAAGAGCGGCAGCATGACGTCGGCCGCGATGGCGTTCATGCGCGATCACGGCGTGCTCAAGGACATCTATTCCGAGAGCACGGGCACGGCGCACAAGACGGCCAAGGGCACCAAGGTATCGGTGCGCACGGTCAAGGCGCCGGGTTTCGGTCCCAAGGGCGTACTGCGGTGCGTCCTGCCGTTCACGGTATTCCTCAAGTTGAAGGACATCGGCGGCAATGTGTTGCCGCCTTACGACGAGGAGTTCCGCGAAGTCGCGATGGACACGGCGCAGGCCGCGGCCTACCGCGATCTGGCGGGTCGCCTGACCCAGGAGCTGAAGCAGGCCCTGGCGAAGCGCGACACGACGCTGCTCGGCGTGGTCCTCAACGTGCTGCTGGCCTGGCCGGACTGCTGCTTCCGGTCGGAAACGGTGGTGCATCCGCGCACGCGCAACACCTTGGCGTTCGTACCGGCTCAGTTCAACGAGCTGGAGGTGATGCCCAAGGAGCGCGAGCTGATCGAGATCTGCAAGCAAGAGAAGGCGGAAGGTCGCAAGACCCTGGTCTATTCGGTCTACACCGGCACGCGCGATACCACGTCGCGTTTGAAGGTGCTGCTGGAGCAGGAAGGCTTCAAGGTGGCGGTACTGCGCGCGAGCGTGGATGCCTCCCGCCGCGAGGACTGGATCGCCGAGCAGTTGGACCGTGGCATCGACGTGCTCATCACCAATCCCGAGCTGGTGAAAACCGGCCTGGACCTGCTGGAGTTCCCGACCATCGTGTTCCTCCAGTCGGGCTACAACGTGTATTCGTTGCAGCAGGCTGCCCGGCGCTCATGGCGCATCGGCCAGAAGCACCCGGTGCGCGTGATCTACCTGGGCTATGCCAACTCCTCGCAGATGACCTGCCTGGGGTTGATGGCCCGGAAGATCATGGTCTCGCAAAGCACGTCGGGAGACGTGCCGGAGTCCGGGCTCGATGTCCTGAATCAGGACGGAGACTCGGTGGAAGTCGCGCTGGCACGACAGTTGGTGTGCTGAACTTCACTGCTTCACTTCAACGGCTCCTCCGGGGGCCGTTCTTTTTTGGCCATCCTGACGGTGACATCGATCCGGGAAGTGGAAGACAGGGCCTCATCCACCGCCATGGGCCATGCGGGTCGCCTCGTAGGCCTGCATGTGTGCAAGGCTCACCCTCAGCAGCGGCGCATCCAGTCGAGCTTCATGCGCACGACGCAGCATGTCCCCAATGATGTGCTCATGCTCGGTGGGGCCACCACGTTGCAGATCGCGCAGCATCGATGCGGTGCCGGTGGACCCGCGCTCGGACAACGTCGTGAACATGCGGGCATAGGCGTCCTGCGATGGGATGTACCCTGAGGCGGCGGCGGTAGCCACGCATTCGCCAAGCATCTGGCGCACCAGCGCTTCGCCATCTTGCGCCTGCACGATTGCTCCAACGGGCGCGCGCATCAGCGTGGTCATGCCGGCATAGGTCGTGAGGAATACGAACTTCTCCCACATCTCCTGCAGGATGTCCTGGCTCAACACCGGTGCGAAACCGCCCCGCTCCATCAATCCATGCAGCGCCTGCGCCACGTCCTGCTGGCTGTGGGTGCGTGCGCCGAGGGCGAGGCGCTGCAGCGTGTTGAGATGCTGGATTTCACCGGCCGGGCCGAGCGCAACACCGATGTGGCACAGGCCGCCCAGAACGCGCTCGGCGCCGAAGCGCGCATCCAGATGATCCAGATGCCGCACCCCATTGAGCAGCGGAACGATGCATGTCGAGGGGCCTATGGCGGGCGCGATGGCGGCCATCGCGCCCTCAAGATCGTAGGCCTTGCAGGCCAGCAGCACGGCATCCACGGAAGGCGGTGCCTCGACGACTGTTTTCACGGGAAGGGTCAGGTCGCCCAAAGGGCTCTTGATGACGAGCCCGGTCTCGGCGAGTTGTGCGGCGCGTCTCGGCCGGACCAGGAAACGCACGTCCACGCCGGCCGCGGCCAGACGCCCGCCGAAATAGCCCCCGATCCCACCAGCACCCAGCACCAGAAGACGCATGGCCATGCTCCTGTTTGAATTTGAGAATTTCTACTATAGTAGAAATTCGTGGCGCGATCGATTTCAGCGCCATCGGGACCCCACGCATTCATCCTGACTTGATCGCGGCCCATGCCGAACTCCTCCGCTCCCCCGACCAGGCCGCAAGGTGAGCGCGCCGAAGCGCTCCCAGCCAATCTTCGACGTCTGCGTCTGGAGGCGCAGCTCACCCTTGATCGGCTCGGGGCGTTGTCGGGCGTGAGCCGCGCGATGATCTCCAAGATCGAACGTGGCGCCTCGGTTCCCACTGCCACGGTGCTGGGCAAGCTTGCCGCCGCACTGCAGGTCAGTCTGTCTCAACTCCTGGGGGGATTCCATGCGCGCCAGCCCAGGCTGCATGGCAGGGAGCGCCAGGCGGTCTATCACGACCCCGCTTCCGGCTTTGAACGCCGTTCTCTTTCGCCGCTGTTCGAGGATGGCGCGGTCGATCTGGCCTTCAACGTGTTGCCTCCGGGCAAGTCCGTCGAGTTCCCCCCGCACCATGCGGGCGTGGAGGAGTTTCTCGTCGTGCATGAGGGGGCGCTTACCGTGGTCATCGACGGAAGGCGCTTCGACGTCGCTGCCGGAGATACGTTGTTCTTTCCTTCGGATTGCGTGCATGAATTCCGCAATGAAGGCGGCGAGCCGGCTGTCTTCTATATCGTGATCAACGATCGGACGCGGCGGTAGGCGGCGAGATCGCCCCGGCACGACCATTCGCCGCGGCATGATCCCGACATGCGTCCTGGCGACCGCGCGGTTGCCGGCATTGCTTTCGGCAAATCGGGAGCCGACGGATTCGCTTTGTTTGCTGTGACAAAGGGCCGGCGCGGCGATGGTGATGGCTCGTTGTTTCAGGACACCGATCCATGCGCCCATCCCGCCAGCTCTTCCGTATTGCCGGACGCAGCCATCTGATCCGTTTGCCCGGCTTGCTCCTGGCCGCCATCGCCAGCGGCTGCGCGATGACGAACGCCGTGCCACCGACGCCCGTATCCAAAGTCACCGACATCGCGCCCGAAGCCGTGATGGAGTTCGTGCCGGTGACGCGGTATGGCCGCTACACCCTGGTCGAACTCGCGCCCACAGCGGCCCAGCACGACCTGTTGCTGCTGGTGGTGGATGTGGAGATCCCCGGCACGCTGGGCGCCACCGTCGGGGATGCCCTCCGGCACCTCGTTCTGCGTTCCGGCTACCGGCTGTGCGATGAGCAGTCCGCCGATCTGCCGGCCTTGCCGCTGCCGGCGGCTCACTACCGGCTCGGCCCGGTCCTGCTGCGCGACGCGCTCTTGACCCTGGCCGGCCCCGCCTGGGATCTGCAGGTCGACGAGGGCGAGCGGAAGGTGTGCTTCATCCGCAGGCTCAGGGAGGCTCATACACCGCACGAGCCCAAGCCACCGGAAATCAACCGTTCGGCGGAGCCCCCTCCGCTGATCCGGGAGGTTTCGCCATGACCATCCGGGACTCGGCGACGGGCCAGCGCACGACGCTGCTGCGGGTCGCCGCCGCAACCTGGTTGTTGCTCGTCAGCGCGGTGGTGCTGGTGGATCACATGGCCTTGTCCGGGCTGGCGGAACAGACCCAGGCCTTCGCGCCCACCGCGCAGGTGTCCCTGCTCGAATCCCGACTGGACGGCCTCTCGCATCGGATCGAACAACGCCATACTCAGCCCGCCGCCTTGCCGCAGGCGCGCTACGAGCAGGACACCGCGGCGTTGGACCAGCGGCTGGCGGCGATCGAGCTGGCGCAGGCCCAATACGCCGCCACCGATGCGCTGCACGCATTGGAAACCCGCGTCACGCGACTGGAAGCCCGCCCGGTCTCGCGCCAGCCCAAGCTGCCCGCACCACGGCCATCCCAACCTGTGGCGGCCCAACCCAAGCCTGTTGAGCCTTCATTCCGCCTGATCGGAGTGGAACTGCGTGCGGGAGAACACTTCGTGTCGGTGATGCCTGCCGATGGCACCGGGCTGGCCGATGTCCGCCTGCTGCGCGCCGGAGAGTCGGAGGGTGGCTGGCGACTGGACGGGATCGAGCGCGATGGCGCCGTCTTCCGGCAGGGAGACGAGATCCGCAGGCTGCCCATCCCGCCCCGATAAGGAGGCCCACACCGATGGTCCCGCGCCACTTGACCCCGCCGTTGCTGGTTGCATTGCTGGCTGCCTCCGCCATGCAGGCGGCGCTCGCGCAGCCCACCGGCGCAACCACCGTGGCCAGGACGGCGCCGAGCCGTGAAGCGCCTGCGGCCATCGCTCGCAGCGACGAACAGCGGGCGCAGGACTGGGGGCTGCGCACGGATGAATGGACGCGCTATCGCGAGTTGATGCAGGGGCCGCTGGGCGTCTACTCGCCCAGCCTCGACCCGCTCACGGCCCTCGGTATCGAAGCACGTTCCGACGAGGAGCGCCGCCGCTACGCGGAATTGCAGGTTCGGGCTGAAGCCCGGCGGGTCGAGAAGACGCTGGCCTACCAGCGTGCCTACGACGCCGCCTGGCAACGGATCGCGCCGGGCATGGCGAGGGTCAACCTACCCGGTGCCAAGCCGACCGGCGCGGGCACCACCATCGCATCAGGCACCGACCGAACCGCCGTCTTCGTGAAGGATGGCTGTACCGCCTGCGACCAGGCCGTGCAGCGGCTGCAGGCGTCGGGCGTCGAGTTCGATGTCTATGTCGTCGGCAGTCGCACCGACGACGCACGCATTCGTGAATGGGCACGCCGGGCCCGTATCGACCCGGCGAAAGTGCGCGCCCGGCACATCACCCTCAACCACGACGGTGGCCGCTGGCTGTCCCTCGGCCTGCAGGGCGAACTGCCCGCCGTCGTGCGCCAGGTCGGCGGCCAATGGCAGCGACAGTAGGCCTCGCGCG
>JAQVJE010000146.1 GCA_028695325.1 Gallionellaceae bacterium | reverse complement strand
GTCCTGAACGGCTCCATCACCTCCGGCACGGGTCTCTTCCTGACCATCTGGCTGATCCGCCACTTCGGCCTCGACTACCAGCGCGCGGTGGCCTACACCCTGATCCTGTGCGGCTTCTTCTGGAACGGCACCGGCGCCGTGGTGCTTGGCGTGCTGGGCACCGTGCAGTGGGACTGGATGCCGGTCCTCCTGGTGGGCGCCATCCTGGGCGGCTACCTGGGCAGCCACCTGGCGATCAGCAAGGGCAACCTGTGGATCAAACGCGCCTTCGAGATCACCACCATCCTGATCGGCCTCAAGCTGATCGCCGGCTGACGAAAAAAAAGGCGGCCCGCCGGCCGCCCGAGTGGGGTTTCCATATCTGCTTCTTGTAGTCAGACGTCGATGACGCCGCTGTCGTCGCGGGTGATGACGAGCATGGCGGAACGCGGCCGCGCCGGACCTCCGTCCAGCCAGTGGTTCTCGAAGGCGGCCGTATCATCAGCGCCAGAACGCCAGGGCGCGCCAGGGGTCGAGGCGGCTGGGCGGACGGCCGACCTGCAAGAGGCTCAGTTCGGTCAGCCGGCGCCGGCGCAGGGCGGCCAGCAGGGGGCGGAGCCAGGCCCGCTCGGCCCCGTCATCGAGGTCGGGCAGGACGACCAGGGTGTCGTCCTCCAGCAGGCCGGCATCGAAGCGTTCGGGCAGGGCGGCGGCGGGGATGCCGGCGGCGGCGGCCAGGGAACGTGCGAGGTGATCATCGCCATATACCCGCGTCAACTGCGTCACCGGCCGCCGCCAGCTGCCGCCACCCCAGAACCACAGCGCATTCAGGGTCGGCGCGCCGGCCGCCTCGCGGGCCTGGCTGACCGGATGGGCGTGCAGCAGCATCTGCGCCTCCATGGCGGCGCGCTGCAGCGCGCGGGCATCCGGTCCGGCGACCAGGTCGAGCGGTACGCTGCCGCCGGCGACCTCGTCGAGGGGTGGCACCTCGACCTCGGGCGGATTCTGGAAGCGGGCGTACCAGCGCGCCGGATGGGGGGCGAGAAATTCGATCTCGCCGGCGAAATGGCGGTTGAGCGCCGCCACCAGGGCGGCCGCCTCGTCGGCGCGCGGGGCGGTTTGGCGGCTGTCGAACAGGGTCAGGCTATGCATACCGGCCAGCAGGTGCACCGGGTCGGCGCGGAACCAGGCCGCTGTGCCCGGCGCAATCCCCTCGCCGGCCAGCGCGAGGGCGGCCAGGTCGCGGCAGTCGACGCCGAACAGGCGGGCGAGGGCGGCGCTGAGGCCGGGGATGGCCACGGCCGTCTCGGCGCGGCCGCGCGCGAGCAGCCTGGCCAGGTGGGGAGACGGCGCGCTGGCGGCACCGATGAGCAGGGTGAGGCGTTTCATGCCGAGATTGTAAGGTGGCCGGCTGCTAGACTGACAGCGCGGCCCGCCCGGGCCGCCGTACGCTATACATACGCACCAGGGAGACATGCCATGGCCGACGCCGATTTCTGCATTCGTTCGATGACCCGCGCCGAGGTCGACCTGGCCATCGACTGGGCAGCCAGCGAGGGCTGGAACCCCGGCCTGTTCGATGCCGAGCCCTACTGGGCGGCGGACCCGGGCGGCTTCCTGGTCGGCCTGCTGGACACCCAGCCGGTGGCGATCCTGTCGGCCATCCGGCACGGTGACGACTTCGGCTTTCTCGGTTTCTACATCGTCAGGCCGGACCGGCGCGGCCAGGGCCTCGGCTGGCGCATCTGGCAGGCGGGGCTGGCGCGCCTAGCCGGGCGCAACATCGGCCTCGACGGCGTGCCGGCACAGCAGGACAACTACCGCCGCTCGGGCTTCCACCTGGCGCACCGCAACGTGCGCTACCAGGGCATGGCCGGGACGGGCGCCGGGCGCCTGCACGCCGGCATGGACCTGGTCCCGCTCGGCGCATTGCCGTTCGACGAACTGGCGGCCTATGACCGCGCCTTCTTCCCCGCTGACCGCCAGGCCTTCCTGCGCGCCTGGATCACGCAGCCGCACAGCACCGCCCTGGGCCTGCGCCAGGGTGGCCGCCTGGCTGGCTATGGCGTGGTGCGCGCCTGCCGCGTCGGGCACAAGATCGGCCCGCTGTTCGCCGACACCCCGGCGGGCGCCGAGACCCTGTTCGATGCCCTCGGCCGGTCGGTGCCGACAGGCGCGGCGGTCTTCCTCGATGTGCCGCAATGCAACCCGGCGGCACTGGCGCTGGCTGAAGGCCACGCCATGGCACCGGTCTTCGAGACCGCCCGCATGTATACCGGGCCGGCGCCCGAACTGGCCCTGGCGCGTACCTACGGCATCACCAGCTTCGAGCTGGGCTGAGCATTCACAGGCCGGCCAGGAATTCCCGCAGCGCTTTGAGATAGGCCTCCGGCGCCTCGATGTGGGCGAGGTGGGAACAGCCGTCGAGGAGCGCCCAGCGCGCCCCCGGGATGCCCTGCTGCATGACCCGGTTGATGGCCGGCGTCGATTCGTCGTGCTCGCCGGAGATCAGCAGGGTGGGCACGGCGATCTCGCCCAGGCGGGCGCTGCGGTCCCAGTCCTTGAGGTTGCCGGTGATGTGGAATTCGCTCGGTCCCCACATGACGCCATAGGGCTGGCCGATGTGTTCGAGGCTGCGGCGGACATGCTCCGGCATCGGCTCGATGCGCAGGACGTGGCGGCGGTAGTAGGCCCAGACGGCCTCCTGGTAGTCGGGATGGTCGGTGCTGCCGGCCGCCTCGTGGCGCGCCAGGATGGCGCGCAGCGCGGCCGGCAGTTCGGCGCGCAGGCGCGCCGCCTCGGCGCCCCACAGGGCCGAGCTGGGGGTGCTGTTGGCGAGGATTAGGCCGGCCAGGCCGGGCGGCCGGGCGAGGGCGTACTCGATCGCCAGCATGCCGCCCCACGACTGTCCATATAGCACCACGCGGTCGAGGCCGAGGGCCTCGCGCACGCGGCCGATCTCGGCGACGAAGCGTTCCAGGCGCCAGCGGCCGGGCTCGTCCGGGCAGTCCGAGCGGCCGCAGCCAAGCTGGTCGTAGAACACCACGCGGCGGTCGGGCGCGGCGAGGGCGGCAAGGCCGTCCAGGTAATCGTGCGGCACGCCGGGGCCGCCGTGCAGGATCAGCAGGGCAGGGCGCTCGGCGGCAGCGCCGCCGCCGACGCTGCGGGTCCACACCCGGTAGCCGTCCTCGACCGCGACGCGGCGCTCCTCGTCTGCCAGAGCGGGCTCCGTTCCGACGCCGATGTCCTCGTTCCACAGCTGCGGATGCTGGGCGATGAAGTCGCGCATCAACGCGATGCAGGCCGGCTCCTGCAGCACCTCCACGGCGACGCCGCGCGCCCGCAACAGTTCTTCCTCGCCCATGAAGGTATGGTTCTCGCCGATCACCACCCGGGGGATGCCGTAGAGCAGGATGGCGCCGCTGCACATGACGCAGGGCGACAAGGTGGTGTAGAGGACCGCTTCGCGGTACACGGCGGCGGGCTGGCGGCCGGCGTTCTCGAAGGCGTCCATCTCGCCGTGCAGGATGGCGCTGCCATTCTGCACCCGGCGGTTGTGGCCGCGGCCGATGATGCGGCCCCGATGCACGATGACGGCGCCGATCGGGATGCCACCCTCGGCCAGGCCGCGGCGTGCTTCCTCGATGGCCGTCTGCATGTAGATGTCCACGGCGTTCTCCCTGCGCGCTGCCCTTGGTACGTCCATGCTACTACGAGGACGCTAGCGGTGGATGGGCGGTTTTTTTGCCCCGCGGCCAGGATTGGGTGGGTATACTCATGCACTGGCCATGCGCCATATAACGTCGACCCGCCGACGGGACGGGATCGCTTTGGCAGTTTTTTGCAAGAGGAGATGTGCATGAATCGAGTGCAAGGTAGTCGCATCGCCGTGTCCGCCGGGCTTGCCCTGGCCGGTCTGGCGGTCATGCTGGCGGTGCCCGTCGCCAGCGCGGCCGCGCCGACCAAGAAGAAGCCGGCCCCCCTGGAACTGAAGCAGGCCGCCCATGCGGAGCCCTGGGTTCGCTATGCCGACTGGAGCAAGGCGAACTGGAACGACTACAACACCCTGCGCCAGCTGGCCTCGCCGCCCTATGTCGAGCCGCCCAAGCTGGACGGCCCCATCGTCGGTGACCCCAAGAAGGGCGAGAAGCTCGCCTATGACCGCCGTCGCGGCGGCAGCTGCCTGGCCTGCCACGTCCTCGGCCCGACCACCCAGTCCATGCCTGGCGCAGTCGGCCCCGACCTGTCGACCTACTCCCAGTGGGGGCGTGACGACCAGTGGATCTTCAATTACATCTACGACCCGCGCAGCGTGAACCCGGAATCGGTGATGCCGCCCTGGGGTACCCACAAGGTGTTCACCGTCGACGAGATCAAGGACATGGTGGCCTTCCTGAAGACCCTCAACGGCGAGCCGAAGATCTTCAGCAACCCGCTGGAGAATCCGGCCACCCGGCCGCTCCCGGTGGAGGATCGCGACAACCTCGACCCCTTCGTCAACAACGCCATGGAAGGCGTCGAGCGCGCCAAGGTGCTGTGGGGCAAGGCCGGGCCCAAGGGCAAGTCGTGCGCCTCCTGCCACAAGGCGCCGGAGAAGGAGTTCAAGGCCTGGGCCACCGCCATGCCGAAGTACGAGCCGCGCCTGAAGAAGGTGATGGGCGTGCAGGAATTCGTCACCCGCCACGCCCGCGCCACCACCGGCGACAACTGGCTGATGCAGACTCCCGAGAACATGGACATGGGCATCTACCTGCACCACCTGGCCAACGGCTCGGCCTTCAACGTCGACACCAAGTCGAAGGAGGCCAAGGCCGCCATCGCCCGCGGCACCAAGCTGTTCGAGCGCAAGATCGGCCAGCTCAACTTCGCCTGCCTCGACTGCCACTCTGCCGACAAGGGGGCCAACAAGTGGATCCGCGGCCAGTACCTGGGCGAGCTGAAGGGCCAGGTCGACCACTTCCCGCTCTGGCGTACCAGCCGCAGCGAGATCTGGGACATCCGCAAGCGCCTGCAGTGGTGCAACGTCGCCGTGCGCGCCAATGAGCTGCCGCCCGATGCGCCCGAATACGGTGATATCGAGCTGGCGCTCACGGCAATGAGCAACGGCATCAAGCTCAGCGCCCCGGGCATCCGGCACTGACGCGGCACGACGGGTAGCCTGCCCGTCGCGGCCGATGACGACGAAACCGCCGCCTGGTCACCCCGGCGGCGGTTTTGTTTTTGGCCCGCCGCCGGCCTGGCCTGGCGGCGCTAGAATGCCGCCATGCGCCAGATGCACCACCAGTTCGATATCGTCAGCCGCGGCCAGGGCCTCTACGACTTCACCGCCGGGGTCGCCGGCTGGCTGGCCACCACCGGCCTGCGCGACGGCCTGCTGACCCTGTTCGTGCGCCACACCTCGGCCAGCCTGGTGATACAGGA
>JAQVJE010000145.1 GCA_028695325.1 Gallionellaceae bacterium | reverse complement strand
TCCGTGAGTTCGAATCTCACCGCTTCCGCCAATAAGAACAATGGCTTGTGCGCATGGCGCGAGGCTGAGCGATACAGCAAAAGGCCCCCGTTTCCGGGGGCCTTTTTGCTGCCAGGGCGTCGTCAGCGCCGCTTGGGTGGCAGGAGGTCGGTGATGGTGCCCTCCGCCATCTCGGCGGCGAAGCAGATGGTCTCCGACAGGGTGGGGTGGGCGTGGATGGTGAGGCCGATATCTTCCGCCGTGGCGCCCATCTCGATGGCCAGGACCGCCTCGGCGAGCAACTCGCCGGCGTGGCTGCCGACGATGCCGGCGCCGATCACCCGGCCCGACTCCTTGTCCATGATCAGCTTGGTCATGCCCTCGGTGCGGGCAAGCGAGAGGGCGCGGCCGCTGGCCACCCAGGGGAAAGCCCCCTTCTCGATGGCCAGGCCCTTTTCCTTGGCCTCGGTCTCGGTGATGCCGACCCAGGCCACCTCGGGGTCGGTGTAGGCGACGGCCGGGATGACCAAGGCCTGGAACGCCACCTTGTGGCCGGCGATCACCTCGGCCGCCACCTTGCCCTCGTGCACCGCCTTGTGGGCCAGCATGGGCTGGCCGACGATGTCGCCGATGGCGAAGATGTGCGGCACGTTGGTGCGCATCTGCCGGTCGACGGCGATGAAGCCGCGCTCGTCCACCTCGACCCCGGCGGCCTCGGCGTTGATGGCCTTGCCGTTGGGGCGGCGGCCGATGGCGACCAGGACGCGGTCGAACACCTGGGCTTCTTCCTTGTCGCCGGCCTTCAGTGTGACGTGGATGCCGTCCGCCTGGGCCGACATGCCGGTGACGCCGGTGTTGAGCAGGATCTTCTCGAAACGCTTTTCCATCCGCTTGGCGAGCGGCCTCACCAGGTCGGCGTCGCAGCCGGGGATCAGCTGGCCGCCCAGTTCCACCACTGTGACCTTGCTGCCCAGGGCGTCGTAGACGGTGCCCATCTCCAGGCCGATGATGCCGCCGCCGATGACCAGCAGACGCCCCGGCACGTCGGCCAGGGCGAGCGCGCCGGTGCTGTCCATGACCCGTTCGTCGTCGGGCTGGAAGGGCAGCTTGATGGCCTGGGAGCCGGCCGCGATGATGGCGTTGTCGAAGCTGATGGTCTTGCTGCCTTCGGCGCCGGCGACCTCCAGGCTGTTGGGGCCGCTGAACTTCGCGACGCCATGCACCACGGTGACCTTGCGCTGCTTGGCCAACTGGGCCAGGCCGCCGGTGAGCTTGCCGACCACGTCCTTGGCCTTCCAGTTGCGCAGTTGCTCCAGGTCCACCTGGGGTTTGCCGAACGTGACGCCGTGGGCGGCCATCTCTTCGGTTTCGGTGATCAGCTTGGCGGCATGGAGCAGGGCCTTGGACGGGATGCAGCCGACGTTCAGGCAGACGCCGCCCAGGGAGGGGTAGCGCTCGACCAGGACCACCTGCTTGCCCAGGTCGGCGGCGCGGAAGGCGGCGGTGTAGCCGCCGGGGCCGGCACCCAGGACCAGGACCTCGGCGTGAAGGTCGCCGGCCGGCATGGCAGCGGGCGCCGGCGAGGTGGCCGGAGCCTGGGCAGCGGCTGGCGCTTCGACCGGAACGGGGGCGGCGGCCGCGGCCGCGGCCGTATCGGCGGGGGCCAGCATCAGGATGGCCGAGCCCTCCGACACCTTGTCGCCCACCTTCACCAGCAGCCTGTCGACCACGCCGGCCTGCGGGCAGGGGATGTCCATGGCGGCCTTGTCGGACTCCACGGTGATCAGGGAGGCGTCCCGGGCGACCGTGTCGCCGGGCTGCACGAGGACGTCGATGATGGAGACGTCCTTGAAGTTGCCGATGTCGGGAACCTTGATTTCGATGGTGTTGCTCATGTCTTGTCTCGTGTTCGAGCTTGGATCAGGTGCGATGTTGGCCGTCATCCCCGCCTGAGCGGGGATAACGGCCAAGGTTACAACAGCAGGCGGCGCACGTCCGACAGCATCAGGCGCAGGTGGCTGGTGAAGCGGGCGCCGTCGGCGCCGTCGATGACGCGGTGGTCGTAGGACAGCGACAGCGGCAGCACCAGGCGCGGCTCGAAGTCCTTGGTCTTGTCGTTCCAGACCGGCTTCATGGTGGCGCGCGACAGGCCCAGGATGGCCACCTCGGGGCAGTTGATGATGGGCGTGAAGGCGGTGCCGCCGATGCCGCCCAGGCTGGAGATGGTGAAGCAGCCGCCCTGCATGGCGTCCACCTTGAGTTTGCGCTCGCGCGCCAGCTCGGACAGCTCGCCCAGCTCGCGGGCGATGTCTAGTACGTCCTTCTTGTTGACGTCGCGCACCACCGGCACCACCAGGCCGTCCGGCGTGTCGCAGGCGAAGCCGATGTGGAAGTACTTCTTCAGCACCAGGCTCTCGCCGTCCGCCGCCAGGGAGGCATTGAACTGCGGGAAGGTGCGCAGGGCGTTGACCACCGCCTTCATCATGAAGGCCAGCAGGGTGAGCTTGACGCCGCGCTTGGCGGCCTCGTCCTGCATGGACTTGCGGAAGTCCTCCAGGTCGGTGATGTCGGCCTCGTCGAACTGGGTGACGTGGGGGGCGGTGACCCAGTTGCGGTGCAGGTTGACGCCGGACAGCTTCTTGATGCGGGACAGGGCCTGGGTCTCGATCTCGCCGAACTGGGCGAAGTCCACCGCCGGGGCCGGCGCGACGCCGGCGCCCATGGCCTCGCTTTTAGGCTTGGCCAGCTCGCCCTTGACCCAGGCCTGGACGTCCTCCTTGAGGATGCGGCCGCGTGGGCCGGAGCCCTTGATCAGGCCGATCTCGGCGCCCAACTCGCGGGCAAAGCGGCGCACCGCCGGGCTGGCATGGGCGGCCTTGCCGGCATCGAAGTGGGGATGGGCGGCGACCGGGTTGGGCTGGCTGCGCGGCGCCTTGGGGGCGGGTACCTCGGGGGCCGGCTGCGACGGCGGCGGCACTTCGGCGACCACGGTGGCGGCAGGCGGGGTGAAAGACTTCACCACCGGCGCGGCGGTGGCCGGGGCACCGGCGCTGGCGGTGTCCATGAGCAGGATCAGCGAGCCTTCCGACACCTTGTCGCCGACCTTCAGCCTGATCTCCTTGACGATGCCGGCGAAGGGGGCCGGGATGTCCATGGCGGCCTTGTCGGACTCCACGGTCATCAGGGAGGCGTCGGTGGCCACCTCGTCGCCGGGGGCAACCATGATCTCGATGACCTCGACGTCCTTGAAATTGCCGATGTCGGGGACGAGTACTTCCTTGATGCTCATCTTCTCGTCTCCCTTACACGTTGACCGGGTTCGGCCGCTCGGCGTCGATGCCGTACTTGCGGATCGCCTCGGCCGCCTTGGCGGCGGGGATCACGCCGTCGTCGGCCAGGGCCTTTAGGGCGGCCAGGACGACGTAGTGGCGGTCCACCTCGAAGAAGCGGCGCAGGGCCTCGCGGGAATCGGAACGACCGAAGCCGTCGGTGCCCAGGGTAACGTAGCGGCGCTTGACGTAGGGCCGGATCTGGTCCGGGTAGGCGCGCATGTAGTCGGTCGAGGCGACGATGGGGCCCTCGGTGGCGTCCAGGCACGCTTCGACGTAGCTCTGCTTCTGCGGCTGGTCGGGGTGCAGCAGGTTCCAGCGCTGCACCTCCTGGGCCTCGCGGCGCAGTTCGTTGAAGCTGGTGGCGCTCCAGACGTCGGCGGCCACGCCCCAGTCCTGTTCCAGGAGTTCGGCGGCGGCGATGACCTCGCGCAGGATGGTGCCCGAGCCCATGAGCTGAACGCGCGCCTTCTTCGTCTTGCCCTTGGCCTTGGCGCTCTCTGACAGGCGGTACAGGCCCTTCAGGATGCCGGACTCGGCACCCTTGGGCAGGGCAGGGTGGCTGTAGTTCTCGTTCATCACCGTGAGGTAGTAGAAGACATCCTCCTGCTCCGCGACCATGCGACGCAGGCCGTCCTGGATGATCACCGCCAGTTCGTAGTGGAAGGTGGGGTCGTAGGACACGCAGTTGGGGATCAGGCCGGCCTGGATGTGGCTGTGGCCGTCCTCGTGCTGCAGGCCCTCGCCGTTGAGCGTCGTGCGGCCGGCGGTGCCGCCGAGCAGGAAGCCGCGCGCGCGGCTGTCGCCGGCCGCCCAGGCGAGGTCGCCGATGCGCTGGAAGCCGAACATCGAGTAGTAGATGTAGAACGGGATCATCGGCTGGCCGACCGTGCTGTAGGCGGTGGCGGCGGCGAGCCAGGACGAGAAGGCACCGGCCTCGTTGATGCCCTCCTCGAGTATCTGGCCGCCTTTGTCCTCGCGGTAGTACATCACCTGGTCGGAGTCGACCGGCTCGTAGAGCTGGCCGACCGAGGAGTAGATGCCGACCTGGCGGAACAGGCCCTCCATGCCGAAGGTGCGCGCCTCGTCGGGGATGATCGGCACGATGCGGCGGCCGAGCGCCTTGTCGCGCAGCAGCACGGTGAGGATGCGCACGAAGGCCATGGTGGTGGAGATCTCGCGCTCGCCGGTGGTCTCCAGCATGGCCTGGAAGGCCGGCAGCGGCGGCACCGGCAGCGCTTCGGCCTTGGCGCGCCGGGTCGGTACGTAACCGCCCAGGGCCTCGCGCTGCGCGCGCAGGTACTTCATCTCAGGGCTGTCCTCGGCCGGGCGGTAGAACGGCAGCTTGGCCAGGTCGTCGTCGGCGATGGGGATGTTGAAGCGGTCGCGGAAGGCGCGCAGGTCATCCAGGGCCATCTTCTTGGCCTGGTGGGTCGGGTTGAGCGCCTCGCCGGAGGCGCCCATGCCATAACCCTTGACGGTCATGGCCAGGATCACGGTGGGCTGGCCCACGTGCTTCACCGCCGCGGCGTAGGCGGCATAGACCTTGTGCGGGTCGTGGCCGCCACGGTTCAAGCGCCAGATGTCCTGGTCGGACATGGCGGCCACCATCTCCTTCAGTTCCGGGTACTTGCCGAAGAAGTGCTCGCGCGTGTAGGCGCCGCCCTTGGCCTTGAAGTTCTGGTACTCGCCGTCGACGCACTCCTCCATGCGCTTCTGCAGCAGACCCTTGGTGTCCATGGCGAACAGGGGGTCCCAGTAGGAGCCCCAGAGCACCTTGATGACGTTCCAGCCGGCGCCCCGGAACGCGGCCTCGAGTTCCTGGATGATCTTGCCGTTGCCGCGCACCGGGCCGTCCAGGCGCTGCAGGTTGCAGTTGACCACGAAGATCAGGTTGTCCAGTTTCTCCCGCGAGGCCAGGGTGATGGCGCCCAGGGTCTCCGGCTCGTCGGTCTCGCCGTCGCCCAGGAAGGCCCAGACGTGGCGGCCCGAGGTGTCGGCGATGCCACGGTCGTGCAGGTACTTGAGGAAACGGGCCTGGTAGATGGCCTGGATGGGCCCCAGGCCCATGGACACGGTGGGGAATTGCCAGAATTCCGGCATCAGCCAGGGGTGCGGGTAGGAGGGCAGGCCGTTGCCGCCGGATTCCTGGCGGAAGTTGTCGAGCTGATCGTCGCTGATGCGGCCCTCGATGTAGGCGCGGGCGTAGATGCCAGGCGCCGAGTGGCCCTGGAAGTAGACCAGGTCGCCGCCGCTGGGATGGTCGGGGC
>JAQVJE010000144.1 GCA_028695325.1 Gallionellaceae bacterium | reverse complement strand
CTGGGCCCGCCTGCGCGAGCTGCGCGGCCTCGCCACCAAGCGCATCGAGGAACTGCGCGCGGCCGGCCAGGTGGGCTCGTCCCTGCAAGCCGACCTGACCTTCCTGGCCGACGGCACCGACTTCGACCTGCTGGCCGGGCTGGGCGACGACCTGCGCTTCGTCACCATCACCTCGGCCGCCAAGGTCGAAAAGGCCAGCGGCGAGACCCGGGTCGAGGTGGCCGCCCTCGGCCACGAAAAGTGCGAGCGCTGCTGGCACGTGCGTGCCGACGTCGGCGCCGACCCTGCCCATCCGGGCCTGTGCGGCCGCTGCGTTAGCAATCTGTACGGCGAGGGCGAGACGCGTGACAAGGCCTGAATCCGGCCTCGCCTGGCTCTGGCTCGCCGCGCTCACCCTGGTCCTCGACCAGGTCACCAAGCTGGCCGTCATCGCCAAGCTGGCGCCCTACCAGGACGTCGTCCCGCTGACTGGCTTCTTCAACCTGGTCCACGTCCACAACACAGGCGCCGCCTTCTCCCTGTTCGCCGACCAGCCGGGCTGGCAGCGCTTCTTCTTCATCGGCCTGGCCCTGGTGGCCGCCGTGGTGATCCTCGACCTGTTGCGCAAGGTCAGCGGCCGCGCCCGCTTCTGCGCCGGCCTGTCCCTGATACTCGGCGGCGCCATCGGCAACGTGGTCGACCGGGTGCAGTACGGCCACGTCGTCGACTTCCTCGACGTCTACGTCGGCGCCTGGCACTGGCCGGCCTTCAACGTCGCCGATTCCGGCATCACCGTCGGCGCCGCCATGTTGATCCTGGACGCCTTCCTGGGCAAGAAATGAGCCACCGCATCCAGCCCGGCGACCGGGTCACCCTGCACTACCGCATCGCCAGCTACGGCCAGGAGATCGTCGACACCTACGCCGACGCGCCGGAGACCTTCCGGGTCGGCAGCGGCGAGATCGACGCCCGCCTGGAACAGGCCCTGGTCGGCCTCGCTGAGGGCGAGCGCAGGACCTTCGAGCTGATGCCCTGGCAGGCCTTCGGAGAGCGCGACGAGGCCCTGGTGCAGCGCCTGCCCCGGCGCGACTTCCCGGCCGGCACGGAACTGCTGCCGCAACACCAGGTCGATTTCGAGCTGCCCAACGGCGAGGTGTTGACCGGCACCCTGCTGGCGGTCGACGCCGACGCGGTCGAGGTTGACTTCAACCACCCCCTGGCCGGCCTGCCCATCGAATTCGACGTCCACATACTCGCCATCGACCATGCCTGACCACGTACTGCTCGCCAACCCGCGCGGCTTCTGCGCCGGCGTCGACCGCGCCATCGCCATCGTCGAGGCCGCTTTGAGCCGCTTCGGCGCCCCCATCTACGTCCGCCACGAGGTTGTGCACAACCGCTTCGTGGTCGACAACCTGAAGGCCCAGGGCGCCATATTCATCGAGGACCTGGCCGACGTGCCGGACGGCGCCACCCTGATCTTCAGCGCCCACGGCGTGCCCCAGTCGGTCAGGAAGGCCGCCGAGGCACGCGGCCTCAAGGTCTTCGACGCCACCTGCCCGCTGGTCACCAAGGTGCACAAGGAGGTGGTCAAGCTGCGCCGCGAAGGTTTCGAGATCGTCATGATCGGCCACAAGGGCCACCCCGAGGTGGAGGGCACCATGGGCCAGGCCGCGGACGGCATGTTCCTGGTCGAGACCCCGGCCGACGTCGCCGGCCTGGCGGTGAGCGATCCGGACAAGCTCGCCTACGTCACCCAGACCACCCTGTCGGTGGACGACGCCGCCCGCGTGGTGGAGGCACTGCGCGCCCGCTTCCCGAACATCGTCGGGCCGAGGAAGGACGACATCTGCTATGCCACCCAGAACCGCCAGGACGCGGTCAAGAGGCTGGCCGCGCAATGCGACGTGGTGATCGTGGTCGGCTCGCCCAACAGCTCCAACTCCAACCGCCTGCGTGAAGTGGCGGCCGGCCTGGGCCGCCCGGCCTACATGGTCGACAATGCCGACCAGCTCGACCCGGCCTGGCTGGCCGGCAAGGCCTGCATAGGCGTCACCGCCGGCGCCTCGGCGCCCGAGGTGCTGGTCGATGGCGTCATCGCGCGCCTGAAGGCCCTGGGCGCCGCCGACGTGCGCACCCAGGACGGCATCGAGGAAAAGGTCAGCTTCCCCCTTCCCAAGGGCCTGGGCTGACCCTTCCCCGCCTTACTTCTCCGCCCGCCTGGCCAGGAAGTGCACCAGCAGCGGCACCGGTCGGCCGGTGCCGCCCTTCTCCTTGCCCGGCTTCCAGGCCGTGCCGGCGACGTCGAGGTGGGCCCACTTGTATTTCTTCGTGAAGCGCGACAGGAAGGCCGAGGCGGTGATGGTGCTGGCGGCGCGGCCACCGACGTTGGCCATGTCGGCGAAGTTGCTCCTGAGCTGTTCCTGGTAGTCGTCCAGGATGGGCAGTTGCCAGCAGCGGTCGCCGGACACCTCGCCGGCCTCGTGGACCTCGTGGGCGAGGGCGTCGTCGTTGGCCAGGAGGCCGGACAGCACGTGGCCGAGGGCGATCACGCAGCCGCCGGTCAGGGTGGCGACGTCGACCACCGCGGCCGGCTCGAAGCGCTCGGCGTAGGTCAGGGCGTCGCACAGGACCAGACGCCCCTCGGCGTCGGTGTTGAGCACCTCGATGGTCTGGCCGGACATGGAGGTGACGATGTCGCCCGGCTTGTTGGCGCGGCCGGAGGGCATGTTCTCGCAGGTCGGAATGAGGCCGACCACGTTGAGCGGCAGCGCCAGTTCGGCCGCCGCCTGCAGGGTGCCGAGCACCGAGGCGGCGCCGGCCATGTCGTACTTCATCTCGTCCATGTCGGCGGGCGGCTTGAGCGAGATGCCGCCGGAGTCGAAGGTGATGCCCTTGCCGACCAGCACCACCGGCTTGTCACCCTTGGCGCCGCCCTGGTACTGCAGAACGATGAACTTGGCCGGCAGTTCGGAGCCCTTGGCCACCGACAGCAGCGAGCCCATGCCCAGCTTCTCCATGTCCTTCTGTTCCAGGACCTGGATCTTGAGCCCGTGCGCCTTGGCCATGACCTTGGCCTGCTCGGCGAGATAGGCGGGCGTGCAGTGGTTGCCGGGCAGGTTGCCAAGGTCCTTGGCCAGCTTCACGCCGGCCGCGATGGCCCGGCCGCGCGCCAGGCCGGGGCCGGCGGCGCGGGCCTGGGCGGCGGCGAGTTCGATGGTCGCCTTGCGCGGGCCGGCCTTGGCGGCCTCCTTCTGGCTCTTCAGGCGATCGAAGCGATAGAGCGCCTCGGCGGCCATGACGACGATCTGCTCGGCCTTCCAGGCGGCGTCGCGCTGGCCGACCGCCACCTCGGCCAGGAAGATGGCCGCCTCCGCCGCACCGGTCGTGGCGAGCGTCTTGGCCGCCGCGCGGGCGGCGTCGCGGAAGGCCTTGTCGCCCACCTCGCCCGCCTTGCCGAGGCCGGCCAGGAGGATGCGCTCGCAAGCCAGGCCAGCCGGGCGGTGCAGGACCAGGGTGGAGCCAGCCTTGCCGTCGAAGTCGCCGCGCTTGAGAAGGGCGGCGATGACGCCTCCAGCGACCTGGTCGAGCGCCTCGGCGGCGGGGCTGAGGCCGCCGTTCTCGTACACGCCGACCACCGCGCAGGCGGTCTTCAGTTTCTCGGGGCTACGGCTTTTTATGCTAAATTCCACGGCACACTCCTAGTCTCAATTCAGCTCGGGCACGCCCGATCCGGGTTTTCATTTCGTCCAGCCCGCCAGCATAAAGCAAAGCATGCGCCTGTATCAAAGAGCCCTCATGCGGGAAATGACCGCCACCGCGGGGATCGCCCTGGGCGTCGTGTCGGCCATCCTGCTGGTGATCCTGTCGGTGCGCATACTGGGCACCGCCGCCCTGGGCGAGATCGACGTCGCGGCAGTGCTGCCCTTTATCACCTTCGCCTACCTGCGCTTCCTGCCCATTCTGCTGGCCCTGGCGCTATTCATCAGCGTACTGCTCACCCTGTCGCGCTACTGGCAGGACAGCGAGATGGTGATCTGGTCCGGTGCCGGCCTGGCACCCACCGCCTGGGTCGGACCGGTGCTGCGCTTCGCCGGGCCGATTGCCCTGCTCATCGCGCTGCTCAGCCTGGCCATCAATCCCTGGCTGGCCCGCCAGCGCACCACCTACGAGGACTACCTGTCGGTCCACCATGAAGAGGCCGCCAACCTGACGGCGGGGGTGTTCGCCGAGACCCAGCGCGGCGGCCGGGTCTATTTCGTCGAGCGCATCGAGGAACGCGGCCCGCACGTGCGCAACGTGTTCATCCAGTCCGAGCAGCACGGCCGCACCGGCATCGTGGTTGCCAGCCAGGGGGCGGTCGAGACCATGGCCAGCGGCGACCGCTTTCTGGTCCTGCACGACGGCCGCCGCTACGAGGGTTCGCCCGGCCTGGCCGACTACCGGGTGGTCGACTTCGCCCGCTACGGCTTCCGCCTCGACCCGGCGCAGGTCAAGGTGCGCGCCACGCCGCCGCGCGAGCGCGGCAGCCTGGGCCTGCTACGCGACCCGACCCCGGCCAACCTGGCCGAGTGGGTGTGGCGCATCGGCACTCCGATCAGTGCCCTCATGCTAGCCCTGTTCGCCATCCCGATCAGCTTCTACAACCCGCGCGCAGGCCGCTCGTTCAACATTGTCCTGGCGGTGCTGCTGTTCACCGTGTACGTCAACGTCGTCGGCCTCAGCCAATCCTGGGTGCAGAAGGGCAGCCTAGGCGCCGGCGCCAGCCTGCTGCTGGTGCATGGCCTCGCCTTCGCCGCCCTGCTGGCGGCCTACTGGTGGCGCTATGGCCGGCCGCTGACGCGAGGCCGCCGATGACCCTGCTGTTCCGCTACCTCGCCGTGCAGATCCTGGCCTCCTTCGGCCTCGCCCTCGCCGCCCTGCTCGCACTGTTCGGCATCTTCGACCTTCTGGGCGAGCTGCAGTCGGTGCGCCCAGAAGGCTACACCGCCAGCCGGGCCATGTTGTTCGTCCTGCTCGGCCTACCCGGCCGCGCCCAGGAACTGCTGCCGATCGCCGCCCTGCTCGGCGCCATCTTCGCCCTCGCGCGCCTGGCGGCGAATTCCGAATTCACCGTCATGCGCGCCTCCGGCCTGTCCACCGCCCGCCTGGTCGGCTACATGGCCATCCTCGGCACCGTGCTCGGCGGCATCGCCCTGCTCGCCGGCGAATACCTGACGCCGCCGGCCGAGCACCTGGCCCAGCAGATCAAGATACGCGGCACCTCCGGCATCGTCGCGCAGGAATTCCGCTCCGGCCTGTGGGCCAAGGACGGCCGCGCCTTCATCAACATACGCCAGGTGATGCCGGACGCCAGCCTTGGCGATATCCGCATGTACGAGTTCGACGAGCAGTTCCGCCTGCGTCGCGTGCGCCAGGCGGAGTCGGCGCACTGGTCGCGTGCCGGGCACTGGCAGTTGGGAGAGGTCACCGAGACCACCCTGGAGGAAACCGGCACCCGGGTGGCCCGCATGACGAGCCTGGACTGGCGCTCCCCCATCACCCCCGATCTGCTCGCAGTGTTGATGGTGAACCCCGACCGCATGGCCATCGCCACGCTGTATTCCTACGTCGGCT
>JAQVJE010000143.1 GCA_028695325.1 Gallionellaceae bacterium | reverse complement strand
GAGGGCCGCACGGCGGAGGAACTGAGGGCGGCCGAGCCGGACCAATTGTTCAACTTCAAGTGCGATCCGGTGGCCTGGCGACCCGAGGGGGGCGAGGTGCTGGCAGATTTCTACCGGCGGGTTTCTTGGGCCTGGGAGGACATTCTGTCCCGCCATGCGGGAGGCCACGTTCTGGTGATCAGCCATGCCGGGGTCATGCGCATGGCCATCTGCCACGCCCTCGGCCTGGCGGCGACACATGCCTATCGCCTGCAGATCGCCAGCGCCGCCATGGCACGCCTGCAGGTCGAGCAACGCGGCGAGCGTCGCCATGTGGCGCTGCACTATCTGACGGCTGGACAATAGTTCCCGGCAGCGAAACGCGGGCGGCGGTCCGCCACCCCGCTGTCCTTACTCGGCGTGGCAGTCGACGGTTGTACAGCCGTGTGCGTTACAGCGCAGACCACCGCCGCGGCCAGCGTACCAGTCCGGCAGCACCCAGCGTTCGCAGGTCTGGCCGTCGACATCGTGCAGGTGGCGGGCCGGGCGGTGGGTATGGCCATGTATCATGCGCCGGCAGCCGGCTTGCCGGAAGGCCGCCTCCACGGCCTCGGCGTTGACGTCCATGATGCCCTCGTCCTTGCCGTCTTTGTCGGCCGCGCTCTGGGCGCGCATCTGCCGCGCCATGACCAGGCGCTCGGCCAGCGGCCGGGCGAGGACCGCTTGTTGCCAGGCCGGTTCGCGCACCTGGCGGCGGAACTGCTGGTAGGCGAGGTCATCGGTGCACAGGCTGTCGCCGTGCAGTAGCAGGGTGGGAGTGCCGTGCAGATCGATCACGCTGGGGTCGGCCAACAGGGTGGCGCCGACGGCCTCGCAGAAGGCCGGCCCGAGCAGGAAGTCGCGGTTGCCGTGCAGGAGGTAGACGCGGGTGCCGCGTTCGCCCAGCCGGCGCAGGGCGGCGGCGATGGCGGCTGGCCAGGGCTCGGCCAGGCAGTCATCGCCGGGCCAGGCCTCGAACAGGTCGCCGAGGATGTAGACAGCGCCGGCATCGCTCTCGTCGAGCAGGTGGAGGAAACGCTGCGTCGTCGCCGGTTCGTCCGGCGCCAGGTGCAGGTCGGAGATGAACAGGCTGTGGTCAGCCTTCAACGATCTCGGCCCGCTCGATCGTCACGTTGTCCACCGGGACGTCCTGGTGACCCATGCGGGAGCCGGTACGGACCTTACCGATGCGGTCGACCACGTCGCGGCCATCGACTACCTCGCCGAACACGCAGTAGCCGTAGCCGCGCGGGGAAGGCTCGACGTAGTCGAGGAAGCCGTTGTCGCTGACGTTGATGAAAAACTGGCTGGTGGCCGAGTGCGGGTCCGGGGTGCGCGCCATGGCGATCGTGTAGACCTTGTTCTTGAGGCCGTTGTGGGCCTCGTTCTGGATCGGCGCGCGGGTCGGTTTTTGCATCATGTCGGCAGTGAAGCCGCCGCCCTGGATCATGAAGCCGTCGATGACACGGTGGAAGAGGGTGCCGTCGTAATGGCCGTCGCGCACATATTGTAGAAAGTTGGCCACGGTGTCGGGAGCCTTGTCGGCGTCGAGGCGCAGGGTGATGGCACCCAGGCTGGTGTGCAGCTTGATCATGATGGTTCGCTCGGAGGGTGGTAAATCAGTCGTTGCTCGCTACCGCGGTGCCGGGCAAGGCCAGGGGCTTTTCCAGGGCGATGCGCCACTGGCCGCGCTCCTGCTTGAGGTAGACACGCTTGCGGGTCAGGTCGCGGTGCTTGTCACTGTCGTAGGTCTGGGTGAAGTTGACCACGGCGAGATCTTCGCCGGGATAGAGAAACAGGCTGATATCAGACAGGCTGACGCGGATCCACTCTTTCTGCGTGATGTTGCGCCGCTTGCTTTCCTGCCAGACCCGTCCCGCTTTGTCCAGGAATGCCTGGGTGTAATGGTCCAGGTAGCGGTCGGCGTCGAGGCGCTGCCAGTCCGCGCGCCATGCCTCCAGGCGGGTGAGCAGCGCCTGGCGGGCGGCCAGCCAGTCCTTGCGGTCGAGCCAGTCGGTGCGCTCGGCGATCACGATGGGGGTGACGTGTGGCTGGATGTAGGGGCTGATCTCGCGGTAGTCCGGGTTGGCGACCACCAGGCAGCCTTCGCTGGCCTTGGGTGGCCGGCTGTAGGTGTCGGGCGGCACCCCGTGTAGCCAGATGCCGTAGCCACTGTTGCCCTGCTGGGCGTCCCACTCGTTCGGATAGTCGAGCGGGAAGGCGCCGGCGCCGTAGAAGGGGGTCAGCCGGCTGCGTGGCATCTCGGCGGTGATGGTGTAGACGCCGGAGGGCGTGCGCAGGTCGCCTTCGCTGCGCTTGTTGACGCCATTGCGACCGACGGTGACGTAGTAGTCCCGCACCAATCTGGGCTCGCCGTTGACGTTCTCGAACACGTACAGGCGGGCGCGGCTGGCGTCGGCGAGCAGGGCGTATTTCTGCTGGGCGGCGAGCTGCAGTATCTGCTTGGGCAGCTTGTCGGGGTCGGGCTGGTCGAGATAGCGCATCAGCCTGGCTCTCGCCTCATCCTTGAGGCCGTCCAGGGCGGCCTGGTCGCGGGCCTGGTGGGCGGCGCCGAAAGCGGGCAGAGCGCCGGCCTTGGCCCGGAGCAGGTCGCCCTTGATGAGGTGGGCGAGCTTGAAGTCCGGCCGCATGGCGATCAAGCGGTCGACGCTGGCCAGGGCCTCGTCCGGCCGGTTGGCGCGGATGTCCTGGATGGCCGCAGCGACCAGATGGTCCAGGGTCGGTGCGACCCGATGGTCCATGGAGGAAGTGTAACGTCCGATGTTGGCCGAGGCGAGCAGCGTCTCCTCGGCTTCGCCGCGGCAGGCCGTCAGCAGCAGCAGGAAAAGGGCCGTCAGGAGCGTCGAACGCAGGCTCATGGGCGGGGCAGGCTCAACGTTCCGAGGTGATCTTCCAGGCGCCGCCGCGGTTTTCCAGGGTCAGCGTCTTGTTGGTGTTGCTCTTCAGCAGGCTGGATTCATAAGCCTGGCGAAATTTCACCGTCGCTTTGCGGTCATTGCCGGTCACGCTGACGTTGCTGAGTTCCACCTTGATGTATTGCGGCTGGGTCAGGCGCTGGTTGCGCTGTGCTTCCCAGGCCGCGCGGGTCATGCCGGAGGGCAGGCGGAAGTTTTCAGCATAGTAGGACAGGTAGGCCGCCACGTCGCGCCGGCTCCAGGCGGCCGCCCATTCCTCCACCATCTTGGCGGGTGGCCCGGCATCGACCACCTTGGCGACCTCGGCGGCCGGGGCCGGCTTGGCTGCCTGGCCAGTCGCGGCGAGCTTGGTCGGGGCGGCTTTGGCGGCCGGTGCGGTTTTGTCGATGCCGGCCGGGGTGAAGATGTCCTTGACCAGGGCGAGCTTCATCTGCGCCGAGGTGTTGCCCTTGTCCAGCTGCAGGGCCTTGTCGTAGGCGACCGAGGCCATCTTGGCGTAGATGTCGCCGAGGTTCTCGTGCGCGGTGGCATAGCTGGGATGGGTGCGGATGGCCCGTTCCAGGCTGGATTTGGCACGCTCGTACTGGCCCAGGGAGGCATATAGCACGGCCAGGTTGTTGTAGGGTTCGGGCAGTTCGGGATAGTCGTCGGTCAGCTCGCTGAAGGTACGGATGGCATCCTGGGTGCGGCTCAGCTCGGCCTGGATGAGCCCCTTCAGGAAGCGGCCCTGCGGGTCCTTGGGGTTGCCGGAGAGGTAGTCGTTCACCGCGTCCAGCGCCTGGGCATGGCGGCCTTGGCGGAACAGCTGCGAGGCTTCGGGCAGGCTGGTTGCGGCGAGCGCTAAAGCGGGCAAAAGGCTGAGGCAGCAAAGGATGAAGGCAAATCGACGAATTTTCATTGGTGATATACTTTTCGGCCGTTTCGCGGCGCTCGCGCCGCATGGATACAAGTGGTTCGGGAACGGTTCATTTCCAACAAACGCCAGCCTTTATATCAAATAATCATGAGCGACACCACGCCGGTTCAGCATTTCATCCGCACCCTTATCGACGGCGATCTGGCCTCCGGAAAGCACCGCGCGGTGACCACCCGCTTCCCCCCGGAACCCAACGGCTACCTGCACGTCGGCCACGCCAAGTCGATCTGCCTGAACTTCGGCCTGGCGCAGGACTATGACGGCACCTGCAACCTGCGTTTCGACGACACCAACCCGGAGAAGGAGTCCACCGAATACGCCGAATCCATCCAGGAGGACGTACGCTGGCTGGGCTTCCAGTGGCACGGCGAGGTGCGCTGGGCGTCGGACTACTTCCAGCACCTCTACGACTATGCCGAGGAACTGATCAACAAGGGCTTGGCCTTCGTCTGCGACCTCACGCCTGACGAGATGCGCGAATACCGCGGCACCCTCAAGGAGCCCGGCCGCGACAGCCCCCACCGCGACCGTTCGGTGGCGGAGAACCTCGACCTCTTCCGACGCATGAAGGCCGGCGAGTTCCCGGACGGCAGCAAGACCCTGCGCGCGAAGATCGACATGACCTCGCCCAACATCAACCTGCGCGACCCGGTCATATATCGAATAAAGCGGGCGCACCACATCCGCACCGGCGATGCGTGGTGCATCTACCCGATGTACGACTACACCCACTGCATCTCCGATGCACTGGAAGGCATCACCCACTCACTGTGCACGCTGGAGTTCGAGGACCACCGGCCGCTCTACGACTGGGTGCTGGACAACATCAGCATCGGTTGCCACCCGCAACAGATCGAGTTCTCCCGCCTGGAACTGCACTACACCGTCACCAGCAAGCGCAAGCTCCTGCAACTGGTGACACAGGGCCATGTTGCCGGCTGGGACGATCCCCGCATGCCCACCATCCACGGCATGCGCCGGCGTGGCTACACCCCCGAGGGTATCCGTGAATTCGCCCGCCGCATCGGCATCTCCAAGTCGGTCAACATCGTCGACATGGCGGTCCTGGAGGGTGCCATCCGCGAGGACCTGGAGGCCAAGGCGCCCCGCGTCATGGCCGTGGTCCGGCCACTCAAGGTGGTGCTGAGCAACTACCAGGAAGGCGTCACCGGCAGCCGCGCCGCCGGTTTCCACCCCAACCACCCCGAGTTCGGCGAACGCGACGTACCCATCGCGCGCGAGATCTGGATCGAACAGGACGACTTCAGCGAGAACCCGCCCGCCGGCTGGCAGCGCCTGACCGTGGGCGGCGAGGTGCGCCTGCGCTATTCCTACGTGATCAAGTGCGAGGAGGCGATCAAGGACGCTGCTGGCCAGGTGGTCGAGCTGCGTTGCTCCATCGACCACGACACCCTGGGCAAGAACCCGGTCGGCCGCAAGGTCAAGGGTGTCATCCACTGGCTCTCGGCCGCGCACGCCCTGCCGGCGGAGATCCGCCTCTACGACCGCCTGTTCACCGACCCCGAGCCGGACGGCCACAAGGACCGCGACTTCCTCGAATTCCTCAACCCGGACTCACTGGAAACGGTGCAAGGCTGGGTCGAGGCGGCGGTGCAGGACGCCGCGCCGGAGACCCGCTATCAGTTCGAGCGCATGGGCTATTTCTGCGCTGACCGCTTCGAGCATCAGCCGGGCGAGAAGCTGGTGTTCAATCGTACCGTGACGCTGAAGGACACCTGGGCCAAGGAACGGGCCTGAGG
>JAQVJE010000142.1 GCA_028695325.1 Gallionellaceae bacterium | reverse complement strand
TCAGCCTGACCCGCTCGCCGACCGCCCGGCCCTACCTGGAACGCTGCCAGCAGGACGACGACGGCATGGTGCGGGAGATCGCCAGCGAAGGCCTGGCAGCGCTGGACGGCTGAACTGGCAACCACCGGCCCAACAGTACCATGAGCCAAGCCAACGCCTTCGCCGCCTGCCTCGTCGAGGCCTATCACCAGCACGCCCCCATTGCCGCGACGCCCGCCTCCGGGCCGGCTGGCATCGATGCCGCCTATGCGGTGCAGCAGGCGGTCTGGCTGGCCATGGCCGGTACCGGCCGGCCGACCGCCTGGAAGGTCGGCGCCTCCCGGCGGGACGCGATTCCATTCGCCGCGCCGGTCTTCCCCTCCCGCCTGTCCATCAGTCCGGCGCGCTTTACCGGCCACCTGTTCACCCGCCCGGGCATCGAGGCGGAGATTGCCCTGCAGTTCGGTCACGACCTGCCGCCGCGGCCGCAACCCTATGCCCGCTCCGAACTGCTGGCCGCCATTGGCTGCGCCCATGTCGCCATGGAAGTGGTCGACTCCCGCTTGGCCGACCCGGAGGTGGCCGGGCCTCACTGGCGCCTGGCTGACAACCTGCTCAATGGTGCCCTGGTGCTGGGCGAACCGATCCCGCATTGGCGGGACGTGGACTGGGACGGCCTGACCGTGCAGGTAATGTTCGACGGCCAGGCGCTGCCCGGCGTGACTGGGCGGCCTCCCCTGGGCGATATATTCCACTGCCTGTCCTGGTGGCTGGCCCACGTCGGTGGCGCGCGCAAGGGCGATATCGTGACCACCGGCGCCTGGAGCGGCATGCACCCGGTCGGGCATGCCGGCGAACTGGCGGTGGTGTTCGAGGGTGTGGGCAGGGTCGAGGTGCGGATAGGCTGATACCGTGATTCGGCTGGAATGGGATGTTCAACCAAGTCTCTCGATCCTCCGGCTGGCATCCTCGACATGCCATCCCAGGGCATTCAGGCACGGCATCCAGCCTGCCGTGTAGCGGTCGTCCTCGCGCATCCTGACAAGATATGTCTCGGCCAATGCCAAGGCCTGTCGCCAGATTGCTGCGGGGACGCAGGGTTGCAGGTTGGCCGTGTTCAGGCGGTCAGGCAGGCGGCCGCCACTGCCGGGCCTGAAGGCCATCGGCAGCATGCCGTAGGCCGGGGCGATCTCATACGGCCTGCCATGGTCCGGGACAAATGACAGTTGCCGTTGTGCATAGGCGCGGGAAAGCGTTGGCTGGCTTACCCCAACAAGCACAATGAGCTGACGTGCCGATGCCGGGCCATATTCCAACACGGCGAAGATGTGGTCTGCATAGGCGCCTCTAGGGTGAAGGCCAGGGTTGCTCCGGGGCTGCGCCTGATGCCATGCCTGATCACGTCAGCCAATAAAAAACCCGGCACAGGGCCGGGCTATCAAGCAGCAGGAGACGCGCTACTTCAACCGTCCCACGCCCATGATCTTGAGTGCCAGCTTCTGGTACAGGGGCTCGGTGTTGCCGCGTTTCATGTTCCAGATGAAGTATTTCTCGAAGGCCGCCTTGGCCCAATGCACCCAGCGGCCCTGCTTGGCCCAGGTGAGGTTGCGCGGCGGGATCTGCGGCAGGGCGATGAAGGCGGCGCCGGTGTCGCCCATGTCGGCCAGGCAGAAGGCGTTCCAGGTGGCGACCTTCTCGGGCGGCTCGCCGTTGATGGCATGGCGGATGTTCTTGGCCGTGGCGGTGACCATGGATTCGATCATGTAGCCGGTCTTCGGGGTGCCGGTGGGCACCGGGGTGGCCTCCACCGGCGGGATGGCGATGCAGACGCCGACCGAGTAGATGTTGTTCCACTTCGGGTTGCGCTGGAACGGGTCCACCTTGACGAAGCCGCGCGGGTTGCATAGGGCCTCGCCGACCGCGGCGACCGCGTCGACGCCCTTGAAGGCGGGCAGGATCATGGAGTACTTGAACGGCAGCTCGTGTTCCTTGATCGCCTCGCCCTTGTCGTTATGCTCGGTGACGAACATCTTGCCGGCTTCGACCTTGGTGACCTTGGCGTTGCAGATCCACTTGATGTGGCGCTGGCGCATCTCGGCCTCCAGGAGACCCTTGGAGTCGCCCACGCCGCCGAGGCCGAGGTGGCCGATGTAGGGCTCGGAGGTGACGTAGGTCATCGGCACCTTGTCGCGGATGCGGCGGCGGCGCAGGTCGGTGTCCATGATCATGGCGAACTCGTAGGCGGGGCCGAAGCAGGACGCCCCGGCGGCGGCGCCGACCACCACCGGGCCGGGCTCGGCGACGAATTCCTGCCACTTGGCGTGGGCCGCCTCGGCGTGGTCCAGGGTGCAGACCGAAACCGTGTGGCCCTTGGGGCCGAGGCCCTCGACCTCCTCGAAGGCCAGCTTGGGGCCGGTGGCGATGACCAGGTAGTCATAGTCCAGTGCGGTGCCGTCCTTGAGGACGATGCGGTTGTCGTCCGGTTTGATCTCGGTGACCGGCTGGGCGATGAACTCGATGCCCTTCTTCCTGAGCGGCTCGGCGAGCGGGAAGCTGACGTCGGCGCGGTTGCGCCAGCCGACCGCCACCCAGGGGTTGGAAGGGACGAACTGGAAATCGGGGCCGGCCGATACCACGGTGACCTTGTGGTCGCCGCCCAGTTCGGCCTTGATGTCGTAGGCGGCAGGCAGGCCGCCGGTACTGGCTCCGATGATGACTACGTGTGCCATGGGTCTTCTCCATCCTTGTTTTGAAAAACCATCGTGAAATGATGGGCAAGGGATGATAAGCCAATGGCAGCCATTGATAAAATCAATGATTGCTTATAAAGCCTTGATTATTAATGGGTATAACTACCCAGTCCGGGGTGGCTTGAAGAGGTCTTCGAGGACCTGGCGGGTATCGCCGGCGGCGGGCGCGTCGGCGCCGCCGAACAGGGCGTCCAGTTCGCCACGTCCTGCCGGCATGGCGGCGGTGGCCGGACGGACGGGCTGGAACCAGTCACAGAAGTTGGCGCGGGTCTTGTCCTTGACCTCCTCGGCCATCGGTTCCATGCACTGCCTGGCCTTGCCTGGTGCGTAATGGCGGCACATCCGGCAGACGTGCAGTTCGGCCCGGCAGGCCGGGCACTCGGCGCGCCGCCCGTAAGGCACGGGCACCACCTTGAGGTTGGCGCCACAGCGCCAGCAGTCGAACTCGCCCGGGTTCATGCCGGCCTCTCTTCGCCAGCCAAGCGCGTATCGCCCGTCGGCTCCTGTCGCAGCACGGCCTCGCGCAGATGTTCCAGCAGCGACACCGATGGGTGGCCGTCGGCGGGCAGGCCGGCTGCCTTCTGGTAGGCACGGATGGCCTGGCGGGTGCGGCTGCCGGGCAAGCCGTCCACCGTGCCGGGGTCGTAGCCGAGCGCGGCGAGGTAGCCCTGCAGGGTTTCCACCTGCTCCCGGCTCAGGCGGCGGTTGTCGGCCTGGCCGCCGGTGCGGATGGCCGGGGCGCCGGCCAGGCGGTCGGCCAGGTGGCCGACCGCGATGGCATAGTTGATCGAACGGTTCCAGCGCAGGATGACCTGGAAGTTGGGCCCGGCCAGGAAGGCCGGCCCGCCGATGCCCTGCGGCAGGAGCAGGGCGGCGCTGCGGGCGTCGTCCGGCAGAGGGGCGGCGTCGGCGCCGCGCACCCCCAGGCGCGCCCAGTCGTCAACTGGCCGCGGGCGGTCGAGGCCGGCCAGGGCAGGATCGAAACCGGCCGGCAGGCTGACTTCCCGGCCCCATTCCTCGTCGGTCCGCCAGCCGATCCGGCGCAGGTAGTTGGCGGCCGAGTGGAGGGCGTCCGCCAGCGAGTTGCGCAGGTCGATGCGGCCGTCGCCGTCGCCGTCCACCGCATAGGCCAGCCAGGTCGACGGCATGAACTGCATGTGCCCCACGGCGCCGGCCCAGGAGCCGGCGAAGTCGGCCGGTGCCACCTCGCCGCGGTCGAGTATGCGCAGGGCGTCGAAGAGCTGGGTGCGGAAGAAGGCGGGACGGCGGGCGTCGTAGGCCAGGGTGGCGAGGGCGGCGACCAGCGGGATATCGCCCATGTGGCTGCCATAGTTGGTCTCCAGGCCCCAGAAGGCCGCCAGGTAGCGGGCCGGTATGCCATAACGGGCCTCCACCTCGGCCAGCAGCGTGGCCTGTTGCGCCAGGGCCTCGGCGCCCTTGTTGAGGCGCCAGTCGTTGACCCGCTTGCCCAGGTAGTCGAGGAAGGTGTCGATGAATTCCGGCTGCCGGCGGTCCAGTTCGAGCACCCGCGCGAGCGGCTGGAGGCCGGTCAGGGTGGCGTCCAGGGTGGCCTGGGAGATGCCGCGCTCGGCGGCCTCGCGACGAAAGTCTGCCAGCCAGGCCTGGAACGCTGCCTCGGCGACGGCGGCGGCGGCCGGTTCGGCCGGCACGGTGTCGGCCAGGACGGCGCGCGCGCTGCCGGTCGCCAGGCAGAAGGCAGCCAGCAGGGCATGGGAGAGGCGGGTTCGGGGCGACATGGTTTCAGGCTAACATAGGCCGCCGAGAGGACAAACATCCGCGCCATGCCCCCGCCCATCGCCACCACCTTCCAGGACCTCATCGACCGGCATGCGGCCATCCTGCTGGATGCCTACGGCGTCCTGGTCGACCTGTCCGGCGCCCTGCCCGGTGCGGCGGCCTGGGTGGACGAGCTCAATCGGCGCGGCAAGCCCTACTGGCTGGCCAGCAACACCGCCGCCCGCCTGCCGGAGTCGGCGGCGCGGCGCTACCAGGGCTTCGGCCTCGCCATCCCGGCCGAACGCATACTCAGCTCGGGCATGCTGCTGAAACCCCATTTCGAGGCCCACGACCTCACTGGCCGGCGCATCCTGGTGCTCGGTCCGGAGGACAGCCAACGCTACGCCGAGTTGGCCGGCGGCGTCGTCGTCGAGGCGGGCGCGGACTTCGACTGCCTGGTGGTGGCCGACCAGGCCGGCTTTCCCTTCCTCGACACCGTGGACGCGGTGTTGTCCGCTCTGATCGACCGCTTCGACGCCGGGCTGACGGTGCCCATGGTGCTGCCCAACCCCGACCTCGTCTACCCCACCGGGCACGGCTGCGGCATCACCTCGGGCAGCATCGCCGTGCTCATCGAGGCGGCCCTGGCGCAGCGCTATCCGGGCCGCGCCGGCCTGACCTTCGCCCGCCTGGGCAAGCCCTGGCCCGGCCTGTTCGAGGCGGCGGCGCGCCTGGCCGGCACGCGTGACCTGGTGATGGTGGGCGACCAGCTCGACACCGACATCGTCGGCGCGGCCCGCTTCGGCATCGCCTCCGCCCTGGTGCCCGGCGTGCTGACCGGCAACCGGCGCGCCGTCGATGGCATCGAGCCGACCTATCTGCTGCATCCCGCTCTATGATGTGAGGAAACCGCCGCCGGCATGCCGGACGGCCTGCGCCAGGAACGCCTAGGGGGAAAAGCATGAAAGTCCTGAAGAAGGGGGACAAGGGACGGGATGTCGCCGAACTGCAGCAGGCGCTGGCCGGGCTGGGCTACCAGCCTGAGGACGCGGCCTGGCAGACCGAAGCCGGCGACGCCGGGGTGTTCGGCGAGCAGACCGCGAAGGCGGTCAACCGGTTCCGGGCCGGCTTCGGCTGGGATCCCTACGGCCAGGCCACGGTGAACACCCGGCGCGCCATCCAGGCCGAGGTGGCGGCGCTGCAGCGCAAGCTCGCCGCCCTGGGCCTCTACCAGGGGGCTGTTCACGGCCGCTTCGACGATGCCACCCGGCAGGCGCTGGCGGCCTTCCAGACCGCCAGCCTGCCCGGCCGGACCGCTGCCGGGGGCTGCCTGGACCCGG
>JAQVJE010000141.1 GCA_028695325.1 Gallionellaceae bacterium | reverse complement strand
GCCGCTCCGGATCGCTACCCTGTCGCATCGCCTGAACCGACCGCCCCATGCAGAAGCTCGCCGCCACCCTGGCCGCCTCCCCCCACCGCCTGCCCTTCCTGATCGGCAGCCTCCAGGCCGTCCTCGCCATGGCCTGGTGGCTGGCCGTGCTGACCGGCCGCCTGACGGGCGCCGGCCTGCCCGAGCCGGCGGTGGCTGCCAGCCACGCCGGACTGATGCTGTACGGCATGCTGCCCTTCTTCGTCTTCGGTTTCCTGTTCACCGCCCTGCCCAGCTGGCTGGAGACCACCCCGGTGGCGCGCCGGCACTACCTGGCTGCCACGCTGCCCATGGGCCTGGGGGCGCTGCTCTGGTACCCCGGCCTGTATGCGCCGCCCCTCGCCGTGGGCGCGCTGGCCTTGCTGCTGGCCGGCTGGGCGGCCGGCCTGGCCGCCATGTTCGCCCTGCTGCGCCGGCCCGGCATCCCCGACACCCGGCATGCCCGCGCCGCCTGGGTAGCCATGGCGCTCGGCTGGCTGGGCGTCGCCGCGCTGGCGGCCTGGCTGGCCGGCGCATCGGCGGTCTGGCTGCACGTGGCCGTCGCGCTCGGCGTCTGGGGCTTCCTGACCCCGCTGTTCCTGGTGGTCTGCCACCGCATGATCCCCTACTTCACCAGCCGGGTGCTCGCCAACTACGTCATGATCCGGCCCTACGGTCCGCTCTGGCTGATGCTGGCGGCCTCTCTGGGCCATGGTGCCCTGGCCGTGGCCGGGCTGGTGCAGTGGACCTGGCTGGCCGACCTGCCGCTGGCCGCGCTGGCGGTGTGGTTCACCACCCGCTGGGGCATCGCCCGCACCTTCGGGGTACGCCTGCTGGCCATGCTGCACGTCGGCTTCGTGTGGGCGGCACTGGCCTTCGCGCTGTTCGCATTCGACAGCCTGGCAGCCTGGCTCGGCCACGGCCACGACCTCGGCCTGGCGCCCCTGCACGCCCTGGCCATCGGCTTCTTCGGCAGCATGCTGGTCGGCATGGCATCACGGGTGAGCCTGGGCCACTCCGGCCGCCAGCTGGAGGCGGACGGCTTCACCTGGGCGCTGTTCTGGCTGGTGCAGGTGGCGGCGGCCGTGCGCATGCTGCCTGACCTAGCCGGCGCGCCTTACTGGCTGATGGCGCTGTCGGCCATCCTGTGGCTGGCCGCCTTCCTGCCCTGGGCGTGGCGCTACGCGCCCTATTTCTGGCGGCCGCGCGCCGACGGCCGGCCGGGTTGAATCAGGCCGCTTCCTCCGCCAGCCACTCCAGGGCCAGGCCGGGGTCATCGAAGACGCGCAGTTCGCCGTCCACCAGCAGGCTGTTCAGCCAGGCCAGCCAGACCATCCACTCGTCGCCGGTCACCACGGCGATCTTGCGGAAGTCGTAGCGGTGCTCGCGGTTGAACCGGATCTCCTCCCAGATCACGTCGAGGGTGTAGCCTGCCATGTCGCGCAAGTCCATGAGCAGGTTGACGCCGCCGGCCTTGAGATGGTCGAGCACATGCTGCTCGAATTCCTTGTAGTCGGTCACGGTGAACTCGCCGATGACCGAAATGCTGACCAGCTTGCCTTCGTCCTTGATGGCAATCATGAGGGCTCCTTTTTGTCGAGAATAACCGCCCAGACCCCGGCCGCCACTGTGAGTGCGGTGCCGAGCCAGGCGATGGCGGGCAGTTGATGCTTCCAGATTAAACCATCCAGCAGGCCCCCGAACACCACCGTGCTGTAGGCCAGGCTGGCCACCACCACGGTCTCGCCCTTGCGGTAGGCGCGCGTCATGGCAAGTTGGCCAAAGGTGGCGGTGAGGCCGATCAAGGCCAGCAACCAAGCATTATCCAGGCCGGGGACATGCCAGCCGTTCGCCGTGGCGAACAGGCCGGCCCCCAGGGCCGCCACGACGGCGAACCAGAACACCGTCCGCCACTCCGGCTCGCCCAGCCTGCCGAGCTGGCGCACATGGACATAGGCCAGGGCAGCCATGAAGCCGGAGAACAGCCCGATCAGGCCGGCGACCAGGTCGCCGCCAGCCTGCCAGGGCCGCAGCAGCAGGGCGACGCCGGCAAAACCCAGGAGCACCGCCAGGTACTGCAGCGGACGCGGCCGCTCGCCCAGCCACCAGGGCATGATCAGGGCGAGGAACAACGGCGAGGTGTAGTTGAGGGTGATCGCCACCGACATCGGCAGCTTTACCACGGCGTGGAAGAAACAGGCAAGGGCGACGAAGCCCACCAGGCCGCGGCGCAGGTGCAGGCCCAGGTTGGCCCCGAGCAGACGGCCGACGCCGTGGCCGCTCAGGCGCAGGAACAGCCAGATGAAGGCAAGGCCCAGAAGCGAGCGCCAGAACACCAGTTCGTGGCTGGAGAACTGCCCGGCGGCCAGCTTGACGAACACGCTCATGAGCGCGAAGCCGGCGCCCGCCGCCAGCATCCACAGCGAACCCATCAGTCGGCGTCGGCCGGCAACCTGGGCACCGCCTCGATCAGCGGCGGCGCTGGCAACTCCTTGTCGGCCTCGACCGCCTTGAGGTCGCGGAACTTGCGCGCCGTCACCAGCACCCGGCTCTCCAGCGAGGCCACGGCCTTGTTGTAGGCATCGGTGGCCTGGCCGAGGTTTTTGCCGACGCCGACCCAATGCCCGGCCAGGGTGGCCAGGCGGTCGTGCAGTTCCTTGCCGAGGGCAGAGATCTGCCGCGCGTTCTCGGCCAGGGCCTCCTGGCGCCAGCCGTAGTAAACCGCCTTCAAGAGGGCCAGCAGGGTGGTCGGGGTGGCGAGTATCACGCGCTGTTCGGCAGCGAACTCGATCAGGGTCGGGTCGCGCTGCAGGGCGGCGCTGAAATAGGCCTCGCCGGGCAGGAACAGGACGACGAACTCGGGCGACGGCTCGAACTGCGCCCAGTAGGCCTTGGCCGACAGGCTGACGATGTGTTCCTTCACGTGCCGGCTGAAGCGGTCCAGGGCGGCCTCGCGCTTGTGTTCATCCTCGGCCGCCATGGCGTCCATGAAGGCGTCGATGGGGGTCTTGACGTCGACCACGAGGGTCTTGCCGGCCGGCAGGCGGACCAGCATGTCGGGGCGCTGGCGGCCGTGCTCGGTGTCCCGGCTTTCCTGCTCGTCGAAGTCGCAGTGGGCCTGCATGCCGGCCAGTTCGACCACCCGGCGCAGCTGGATCTCGCCCCAGCGGCCGCGCACGTCGGGCCGGCGCAGGGCATTGCCGAGGGTGCGGGTCTCCTTCTGCAGGGCCTGCTGGCTGTCGAGCAGTTGGCGCACCTGCTCGGAGAGCTGCGCATAGGCCACGGCGCGGGCCTGCTCCAGGCCGACGGTCTGGCCCTCCAGCTTGGCCAGGGTCTCGGCCAGCGGCCTGACCAGGGTCTCCACCGCCTTGTTGCGGGCTTCGAGATCGCTCCTGGCGCCCTCCTGGAACTTGGTCAGGTTCTCGCGCGCGAGGTCGAGGAAGGCCTGGTTGTTGCTGGTGAGGGCCTCCGCCGCAAGAGCGCGGAAGGCGTCGGCCGACTGCGCGCGCGCCTCGTCGAGCAGCTTGAGCTTGTCGGCCAGGGCGGCGCGTTCGCCGTCCAGTTCGGTCTCCAACTGGGCGACGCGCACCTTGAGCTCGCCACGCTCGGCCAGCCAGCGGCCGCGTTGCCAGAACAGCAGGCCGACACCGACAGCGAGGCCGGCCAGGAGGGCGAACAGGGTTTCCAGGGTCATGAAACGGACGGCTCAACAGGGAGCCTCCATTATTCCACGAAGGCCCGGCGCGGCCGCGGCGATATAATCGCGCCCTCCCATGCAAGCGACCGGCCGCCCCCTCCCCGCCGAGGACAGACGCTTCCTCTACAGCCTGCCCGGCGTCCTCGCCGCGGTAGCGGCCTACTCCGCACTGCATGTCGGTGCCCGCCTGCTCGCCTCCGGCAACCTGGGCGAGGACGACCCCCTCGACAGCCTGCTGATCCAGACCCTGCAGGCCGGCTACGGCGTCCGCAACGGACCGCTGTACGACTGGCTGCTGTGGCTGCTGCAGCAGAACATAGGCACCGGCGTGCACGCCTTCCTGCTGCTCAAGTACGGCCTCCTGGTGGCGATGGCCGGCTTCATCTTCCTGCTCGCCCGCCGGGTCACCGGCAGCGCCCTATGGGGCTTCATGGCGGTCGACGCCATGGCCCTGGTGTACCAGATCTTCTGGCGCTTCCACGAGGGCTTTACCCACCGGGTCGGCGCCATGGCCCTCGCCGTCGCCACTCTCTGGGCCCTGGTCAGGCTGATCGACCGCGGCCGCCGGCGCGACTATGCCCTGTTCGCCGTGCTGGCCGGTCTGGGTTTGCTCAGCGAGCACAGCTACGCGGTGCTCCTGTTCGCCGCCCTCGCCGCAGCCGCCCTGCAGCCGGCGACGCGCCGCGTGGTGTATGCCCCCGCCATGCTCGCCGCCCTGCCGCTGACCCTGCTGATCGTGGCGCCCTACGCGGCCTGGCTGCTGGAGGAACCGACCCGCATGCAGGCGTTCGTCGCCGGCATGCTCACGGTGGCGGCCGAGCACACGCCGAAGAATCCGTTGCACGCCCTGAGCGGCCCCCTCGTTTATCCGCTCATGGTCCTGTCGCCCTATATCTTCATCCTGCCGCTGGTGTTCCCCAGCATCTTGCGCGCCATCCGGCGCCAAAGCCCGCTGCGGCCGCACACCGGCAGCGTGCCAGACCCGGAGCAGCTGATCCTGCACATCCTGCTCGTCGAGTTGGCTTGGCTGCTGCTGTTCGACGGCCTGCTGCTGCCGCGCACCAACTATGCCGTGCACAGCCTGCTGCCGATGTTCATCCCCGCCCTCGTCTGGCTGACCGAGAAGGGTCGCCAATCACTGCCGTCGCCGCGCCGCATTGGCATCTTCGTGGCGATCATGCTGACCCTCACCGTGGTGGCCTTCGCCGGCCGCGTCGCCAACATGTATGTGCTGGACCCGGTCTGCAAGAAATGCCGCTGGGGCATCCCCTACGCCGGTCTGTCGGAGGCGTTGCGCGAGCGGGGCTTCCAGGGTGGCACCATCATCGTCGATGAGGAGGAACTGGGCGGCAACCTGCGCCGCTTCTTCCCCGACGCGCGCTTCATCCTGACCAGCAAGGGCGGCATCGTGCCACCCGAGACCGCCGAGAGCCGGGCCGGCCAGACCGCCCTGGTCTGGCAGGTGAAGCGGGACGACACGGGCGTCCCCAGCAGACTGCTCGCCCACCTGCCGCCCTCGCCCGGCACGGTGGTGGCGCAGCGGGTCGAGGTTCCCTGGCGCCACCCGTGGCGGCCGGATGGCTACCGCACCTCGACCTGGGCCGTGCTACTGTCGCCCGGCTGACGGGTCAGGCGCGCGGGCCGATCACGCCGGCGGCCGCCGTAATGCCCTGACGGCATCGCGCAAGACACCATAGGCGGAATGCAGGAACAGGCCGGCGATGGCGACTCCAACCGCGATGTCGGGCCAGCGCGACAGCAGGGCGTGGCTGGCGGCGGCAGCGAGCAGTACGCCGGTGTTGGCGAACAGGTCGTTACGCGAGCACAGCCAGGTCGAGCGCAGGTTGAGGTTGTCGCCGCGGTGGCGGTAGAGCAGGTAGAAGCACGCCAGGTTGGCGGCCAGGGCAAGGGCGCCGACCAGCCCCATGGTGGGAGCGTGCGGCAACACGGGGTGGAAGGTCTTCCATGCCGCCTCGGCAAGCACGCCGAGCCCGAACAGCAGCATGAATACGCCCTTGGCCAGGGCCGCGCCAGCCTGCCAGCGCGGCGTGCGGTGGAGGACGAACAGGCTGAAGCCATACACCATGGCATCGCCCAGCAT
>JAQVJE010000140.1 GCA_028695325.1 Gallionellaceae bacterium | reverse complement strand
CCCTATCATGGCGCCATGTCCTCCCCCGCCCACCTCGCCGTCGTCCATGCCGACGCGGCCCTCCTGGTACTCGACAAGCCGGCCGGCCTGCTCGCCGTGCCTGGCCGCGGCCCGGACCGGCAGGACTGCCTGAGCGCGCGCGCCCAGGCGACCTGGCCCGACGCCCTGGTCGTGCACCGCCTCGACATGGCCACCTCGGGCCTCCTGCTGATGGCGCGTGGCGCGGCGATGCAGCGCCGTCTCAGCATGGCCTTCGCCGCCCGCGCGGTCGGCAAGCGCTACGTCGCCGTGGTGGCCGGCCGGCTGGCGGCCCCGGCGGCGGAGTGGGGCGAGATCGACCTGCCCCTGATCCTGGACTGGCCGAACCGGCCACGCAGCATGGTCGACCCCGTGCGCGGCAAGCCCAGCCTCACCCGCTGGCGGGTGCTGGATTACGGCGCGGACACCACGCGGGTCGAGCTGGAGCCAGTCAGCGGCCGTTCGCACCAGTTGCGCGTGCACCTGGCCGCCCTCGGTCACCCCATCCTCGGTGACCCCCTGTACGCCCCGGCCGCCGTGCAGGGCATGGCCGGCCGCCTGCTGCTGCACGCCTGCGCGCTCGAACTCATCCACCCCCTGAGCGGCCGGCCTTGCCGCTTCGAGAGCGCGCCGCCGTTCTGAGGCACGGCTACTACACTGTCAGGAGACCGGGCGCGGACGACCCGGCACGACAGGGAGGTGCAGAATGGCCATCGACAACCACAGCCACGACCGGCTCGAGTGCCGGCTTGCCGACATCGACTGGGCGGCCCTGCGCCGGCCGGCCTATACGCCGTCGCCGGCGGCCTGGGAGGACGAGGTGCTGTATTTCCTCCTCGTCGACCGCTTCTCCGACGGCAACGAACAGGGCGGCCTGGACAACGACGGCCGCCCGGCGGCCGGCGGCGGCACGCCGCCGTTCCGCTTCCCGGACGACGCCTATCGCGCCGACCGGGCCACCTGGGCTGCGGCCGGGGCCGACTGGCTGGGCGGCAACCTCAAGGGGCTGAGGAGCAAGCTCGGCTACCTCGCCCGCCTGGGGGTGACCGCCATCTGGCTCAGCCCGGTGTTCAAGCAGGTCGCCGCCGACCGCCATTCCTACCACGGCTACGGCATCCAGAACTTCCTCGACGTCGATCCCCACTTCGGCACCCGCCAGGACCTCGTCGACCTGGTCGACGAGGCGCACCGGCTGGGCATCCGGGTGATCCTGGACATCATCCTCAACCATGCCGGCGACGTCTTCGGCTACCGCTTCGACCCGCAGCGTTACCCGGATGGCGGCGGCGGCATGGACCCGCGCTGGGACGGCGCGCCCTACCCGGTGGCAGGCTGGCGCGACGCCCGCGGCGAGACCGGCCTGCCGTTCGCGCCGCTCGACCCCGTCGGCCCGGCCTGGCCCGACGACGGCGTCTGGCCGGTCGAGCTGCAGGCGGCGGCCACCTTCACCGGCAAGGGTCGCATCAGCAGCTGGGACTACGACCCGGAGTTCTACGAGGGCGACTTCTGCACCCTCAAGGACATCGACCACGGCGAGCACGCCCGCGACGCCGCGGGGCGGCGCATCGTCGACGTCTTCCAGCCCAGCCCGGCCCTCAACGCGCTGTGCCAGGTGTACAAGTTCTGGATCGGCCTCGCCGACGTCGACGGCTTCCGCATCGACACCGTCAAGCACATGGAGCCGGGCGCGACGCGCTACTTCGCCGCCGTCATCAAGGAATACGCCCAGAGCCTGGGCAAGGAAAACTTCTTCCTGGTCGGCGAGATCACCGGCGGTCGCACACACGCCTACAACACCCTGGAGCTGACCGGCCTGGACGCCGCCCTCGGCATCGACGACATCCCAGACCGCATGGACTACCTGGCCAAGGGCTGGCGCGAGCCGGCCGCCTTCTTCGACCTGTTCCGCAACTCCGCCCTGGTCAACAAGTCCTCCCACGTCTGGTTCGGCCGCCACGTGGTCACCCTGTTCGACGACCACGACCAGGTGCGCAAGGGCAACGACAAGGGGCGCTTCTGCGGCGACAAGGTCAACGACGGCTACGCCCACGCCCGGGCGGTGCTCGGCCTCAACCTGTGCGCCATGGGCATACCGTGCCTCTACTACGGCACCGAGCAGGGCTTCGACGGCGCTGGCGACAACGACCGTTACCTGCGCGAATGCATGTTCGGCGGCGCCTTCGGCTCCCTGCAGAGCAGCGGCCGCCACTTCTTCGACGAGGGCCACGAGCTCTACCGCTTCATCGCCGACGTCTGCGCCCTGCGCCGCCGCCACCTCGCCCTGCGGCGCGGCCGCCAGTACCTGCGCGAGATCTCCGACAGCGGTGCGGAGGGCAGCTTCGGCCTGCCGCGCATGATCGGCGGCCGCATCCTGTCGGTGGTGCCGTGGTCGCGCCTGTTCGCCGACCAGGAGATCGTGCTGGCCATCAACACCGACGCCGGGCAGGCGCGCTCGGCCTGGGTGACCCTGGACGCCGGCCTCAACGCCGGCCGCGAGCGGCTGGCCTGCCTGTATTCCAGCGACCCGGCGCAGACCGGTACCTACACGGCGGTGGCAGCGCGCAACGGCCGCGCGGTGCGCCTCACGGTGCCGGCGGGCGGCTTCGTGGCCTACGGCTGAGCGTCATCGCCCTAGCCGAGCGGGCCGCCGAGGGCCGCCTGCAGGGGGGGGCCAGCGACCGGCAGGTCCGCCGTGGCGGCCAGTTCGTGCAGCACGGCCTGCTGCAGCGGGCTCAGGCCCTTGGAAACCCTCGTTTCGTCGCTCCCGCGCAGGCGGGAGCCCAGAAATTCAACAACCTGGATTCCCGCCTGCGCGGGAACGATGGAATCGAATCATGCCGTACGTCCTTGACGTTCGGCCGGTCCGGGATAAGAAAAATGCTGCCGATTTCTTATTCATGTCTAAAATGTCCACGGGCGTCGGGTTATGCCGCGAGCGGCGCGGCCCGATACGAGGATATTTCGAGGAGACAAGACAGATGCATATCCCGGATGGTTATTTGAGCCCCGCCACCTGCGCCGTCACCTTCGCCGCCGTGCTGCCGTTCTGGTACGTTGCGCTGAAGAAGGTCGACCGGCAGCTGAACACCCGCATGGTGCCGCTCTTGGCAGTGTTCTCGGCCTTCTCCTTCGTGATCATGATGTTCAACCTGCCCCTGCCGGGCGGCACCACCGGCCACGCGGCCGGCCTGGCCATCGCGGCGATCGTGCTGGGGCCCTGGGCGGGCATGCTGGCGATCTCCATCGCGCTCCTCATCCAGGCGGTGTTCTTCGGCGACGGCGGCATCAGCACCCTGGCGGCCAACTGCCTCAACATGGGGGTGATCGGCGTCGGCGTGGCCTACCTGGTCTATCGCCTGGTCGCCGGCCGTGCCGCCCTCGCCTCGCCGCGCCGCGTGGTGGCGGCGGCCCTGGCCGGCTATGTCGCGATCAACGTCGCCGCCCTCGCCACCGCCATCGAGTTCGGCGTCCAGCCCATCTGGTTCAGCGCCCCCGACGGCACGCCGCTGTATGCGCCTTATCCGCTGGCCATCGCCATCCCGGCCATGATGATCGGCCACCTGGGCGTGGCCGGCCTGGCCGAGGCGGCCATCAGCGCCGGCCTGGTGGCCTGGCTGCAGCGCAGCGACCCGGCCCTGTTGCGCGCCAGCGCGCCCGGCGCGTCTGAGGTGACGGACGCGGTCGAGGCGACGCCGGCGCCCGGCTGGTCCGGTGCGCGCCGCTTGTGGGCCACCCTGGCGTTGCTGATGGTCCTCACCCCGGCCGGCCTGGTGGCCACCGGGGTCGCCTGGGGCGAGTGGGGCAGCGCGGACTTCGCTGATCCCGGCATGCGCGAGGAGATCGCCCTGGCCTCGGGCGGCCAGATGCCGCCCGAGCAGGTGCCGAGCGGCCTCGATGCCCTGGCGTCGCTGTGGAACTCGCCCATCCCGGACTACGAGGTGCCATTCCTGCCCGGCGGCGCCGGCTACGTGCTGTCGGCCATGCTGGGCACCGGCCTGGTGATCCTGTTCTGGCTGGCGGCCGCCTGGCTGGTCGGCCGGACGCGCGGCCAGCAGGCCTGAGCGGCCGGTGGCGGAGCAGTCCTTCCTGCCCCATCGTCACCGCCGCCGGGGCTTCCTGGAGCGCCTGACAGGCGACCTGCTGGCGGTGATGGAACATGCCCTGCTGGCCGAGCGCCTGGCCACCCGGCCTGGCCTGCTGCAGCGCTTCGATCCGCGCGTGCGCCTCGTCGCCATGCTGGTCCTGATCGGCGCCACCGTGGCGGCCGGGCAGCTGGCCGCGGTGTATGGCCTCCTGGCCCTGGCGGTGGTCCTGGCCGCGCTGTCGCGCATACCGGTTGCCCTGCTGGCGCGCGGCGTCTGGCTGGGGGTGCTGCTGTTCACCGGCATCCTGGCCCTGCCGGCCCTGTTCCTGGTGCCCGGTGAGGCGGTGGCCCGGCTGCCCGTGCTGGGCTGGCCGGTGAGTGCCCAGGGCCTCGCCAGCGCCGCCTTCCTGGTCGGCCGCGCCCTCGCCGCGGCGAGCTTCGCCGCCCTCCTGATCCTGAGCACGCCGTGGCCGCACCTGCTCAAGGCCATGCAGGTCCTGGGCCTGCCCACGGTGCTGGTCGTCATACTGGGCATGACCTACCGCTATATCTTCCTGCTCCTCAACACCGCCCAGGGCCTGTTCGCCGGCCGCCAGAGCCGCCAGGTCGGTCGCCTGCCCGGCCGCGCGCAGCGCCGCCTGGTGGCGTCCGGCGCCGGCCTGCTGCTGAGCGGCAGCATGCGGCTGGCCGACGAGGTGTTCCTGGCCATGCAGTCGCGCGGCTACCGCGGCCGCCACCACAGCCTGGTCGATTTCCGGATGGCGCGGCCGGACTGGGCGGCCCTGGCCGTCCTGGCGGCCGCCGTCGCCCTGGCGCTGGCTTACTGAGAGATCCCATGTCCGAAAACGCCTTCGAGGTGCGCGACATCCACTACCGCTATCAGGGCGTCACCGCCCTGGACGGTCTCAGCCTGGCCATCGGGCGCGGCCAGCGGGTGGCCCTGCTGGGGGCTAACGGGTCCGGCAAGTCGACCCTGTTGCGCCTGCTCGACGGCCTCTATTTCGCCGATGCCGGCGCGGTGCATGCCTTCGGCGAGCGGCTCGACGAGGCGCGCCTGGCCGACGACGACTATGCCTTCGCGTTCCGGCGCCGGGTCGGCCTGGTGTTCCAGAACCCCGACGTGCAGCTGTTCAACGCCACCGTGTTCGACGAGCTGGCCTTCGGCCCGCTGCAGATGGGCTGGCCGCGCGAGCGCATCCTGGCGGCGGTGGCCGCCATGCTGGAGCGGATGGGCATCGCCCATCTGAGGGAGCGGCCGCCGCACCGCCTGTCCGGCGGCGAGAAGAAGAAGGTGGCCCTGGCCTCGGTGCTGATCCTCGACCCCGAGGTGCTGCTGCTCGACGAGCCGACCGCCTCGCTCGACCCGGAGAGCCAGAGCCAGCTGATCGAGACCATGATCGGCTGGGGCGGCGGCGCCAAGACCATGGTCCTGGCCACCCACGACATCGACATCGTCGAGGACGTCGCCGACCACTGCCTGGTCATGCAGCACGGCCGCCTGGTCGCCCAGGGCGCGCCCGGCGACATTCTCTACGACGTCGACCTGCTGCGCCGCACTGGCCTCATCCACGCCCACCGGCACAGCCACGACGGCCACCACCACCATCTGCACCACCACCTGCACCGGGTCCGCCTGGGGTGAGGGCCGGCGGCCGCCGCTGGCCCGGGGAGCCGCTTGCCTCGATTCCGTCGCTCCCGCGCGGGTGGGAACCCGGTCAAGCCAGGCCACAGGATGCCCGTCTTGGG
>JAQVJE010000139.1:3153-5865 GCA_028695325.1 Gallionellaceae bacterium | reverse complement strand
CGCCGCCTCGGCCGGGTCGACTACGAGCCAACCTGGCGCGCCATGCAGGCCTTCACCGCCGCCCGCGGCCCGGATACGCCGGACGAGATCTGGCTGCTGGAGCATCCGCCTGTCTTCACCCTGGGCCAAGCGGGCAAACGCGAGCATGTGCTCACCGATCTGGGCATCCCCGTCGTTCCCATCGACCGCGGCGGCCAGGTGACCTACCACGGCCCCGGCCAGGTGGTAGTGTACCTGCTGCTCGACCTGCGCCGGCGCGGCTATGGCGTGCGCGAGTTGGTCAGCCGCCTGGAGCAGGCGGTGATCGACCTGCTGGCCGGGTATGGCGTGGTGGCACAGCGACGCGAGGGGGCGCCGGGGGTGTATGTGGGCGCGGCGAAGATCGCCGCCCTCGGCCTGCGGGTGAAGAACGGCTGCACCTACCACGGCCTGGCGCTCAACGTGGACATGGACCTGGCGCCGTTCTCGGCCATCAATCCATGCGGCTATGCCGGCCTGGCAGTGACGCAGACGCGGGAACTGGGCATCGCCGCAACGGCCCAGGAGATGGGCGAGGCGTTGCTCGCCAGCCTGGTCGAGGCGGTGACGAATGACAAGGTGGCAGGGTGACAACCGGCCTCGGCCCCTGTCGCTTTGTCACCCCGTCACTTTGTCACTCGCCGGTATAGATGCAGCCCGATGTCGTGGTTTCCTGGATGACGACCTTGGCGAGGCCGGGCAGGGCGGGTTTCAGGCGCTCCCAGATCCAGATCGCCATGCGCTCGCTGGTGGGGTTGTCGAGGCCATCGATGTCGTTCAGGTAGCGGTGGTCGAGGGCGGCCCTGACCGGCGCCCAGGCCTTTTCCACCTCGGCGAAGTCGAGCACCCAGCCGAGCCTTTCATCCAGCGGCCCGGAGCAGTGCACCTCGACGCGGAATGAATGGCCATGCACACGGGAGCAGGGGTGCTCGGCCGGCAGGTGGGGCAGGCGGCGGGCGCATTCGAGATGGAAGACGTTGAAGATGTCCATGGCGGCTCCGGAATGTAAAAAGCCGGGCGAACCCGGCTTAGTTGGCTTGATCGTAGCGGCCGATCAGGCGTTCTTGCTATCTTCCACCATCTTGTGGATGATCGGCTCCAGGATGACCTCCATGGCCATGCCCATCTTGCCGCCGGGCACCACCAGGTTGTTGCGCCGGGACATGAAGGAGTCGTGGATCATCGACAGCAGGTAGGGGAAGTCGACGCCCTTGGGGTCGCTGAAGCGGATCACCACGAAGCTCTCGTCCGGGGTGGGGATGTCGCGGGCGATGAAGGGGTTGGAGGTGTCGACCGTCGGCACGCGCTGGAAGTTGATGTGGGTGCGCGAGAACTGCGGGGTGACGTAGTTCACGTAGTCCGGCATGCGGCGCAGGATGGTGTCGACGATGGCCTCGGCGGAATAGCCGCGTTCGGCGGCGTCGCGGTGGATCTTCTGGATCCATTCCAGGTTGACCACCGGCACCACGCCGATGGCCAGGTCGACGTGCTGGGCCATGTCGACCTTGTCGGTCACCACCAGGCCGTGCAGGCCTTCGTAGAACAGCAGGTCGGTGCCTTGCTCCATGTCCTCCCAGGGGGTGAACTCGCCCGGCTTGAGGTTGGTGCCCAGGCGGGCGTTCAGCGCCGCGGCTTCCTCGTCGCTGTGGATGTAGTAGCGCTTTTTGCCGCTGCCGGTCTCGCCGTAGGTCTTGAAGATGTTGGCGAGGCCCGCGAAGTCGTTGGCCTCGGGGCCGAAGTGGCTGAAGGAGCGGTTGCCGGCGGCCTCGGCCTTCTGCATGGCGGCCTTGAACTCGACCCGGCCCAGGCTGTGCATGCTGTCGCCCTCGACCACCGCGGCCTTCAGGTGTTCGCGGATGAAAATGTGCTCGAAGGCGCGCTTGACGGTGGTGGTGCCGGCGCCGGACGAGCCGGTGACCACCACGACGGGATGCTTCTTGGACATTGACTACTCCCCCAAATGGAAAACGAAAAGCTGAATCCGGCCGAGTATATCCGCCCGCGAACCGCCATGTCATCGCCGGGGCCGATATAATCTCCTTCTCGCTCAATAACATCCTTGTATATGGACGCCCTTTACCGCCCGGAGATCATCGAACCGGAAGCCCAGCAGCACTGGGAAGAAAAACAGGCCTTCAAGGCCTCCGAAGACACGGCCAAGCCCAAGTATTACTGCCTGTCGATGTTCCCCTACCCGTCGGGCAAGCTGCACATGGGCCACGTGCGCAACTACACCATCGGCGACGTGCTGGCCCGCTACCATCGCATGAAGGGCTACAACGTCCTGCAGCCCATGGGCTGGGACGCCTTCGGCCTGCCGGCCGAGAACGCCGCCATCGCCAATGACGTCGCCCCGGCCGGCTGGACCTATTCCAACATCGACTACATGCGGAAGCAGCTGAAATCGCTCGGCCTGGCCATCGACTGGTCGCGCGAGCTGGCTACCTGCAAGCCGGACTACTACCGCTGGGAACAGTGGCTGTTCACCAAGCTGTTCGAGAAGGGCCTGATCTACAAGAAGATGGCCACGGTGAACTGGGACCCGGTGGACCACACCGTGCTGGCCAACGAGCAGGTCATCGACGGCCGTGGCTGGCGCTCCGGCGCCCTGGTGGAGAAGCGCGACATCCCGATGTACTTCTTCCGCATCACCGACTACGCGGAGGAACTGCTGGCAGAACTGGACAACCTGCC
>JAQVJE010000139.1:0-3053 GCA_028695325.1 Gallionellaceae bacterium | reverse complement strand
CCGATCCCCATCATCCACTGCCCGAGCTGCGGCGACGTGCCGGTGCCGGAGGACCAGCTGCCGGTGGTGCTGCCCGAGGACGTCAAGATCGATGTCGGCTCGCCGATCAAGCGGATGCCTTCGTTCTACGAGTGCACCTGCCCGAAGTGCGGCGGCGCGGCCGAACGCGAGACCGACACCATGGACACCTTCGTGGAGTCGTCCTGGTACTACGCCCGCTACGCCTGCCCGGACCTGGACCGCGGCATGCTGGACGGCCGCGCCAACTACTGGCTGCCGGTCGACCAGTACATCGGCGGCATCGAGCACGCCATCCTGCACCTGCTCTACGCCCGCTTCTTCCACAAGCTGATGCGGGACGAGGGCCTGGTGGACAGCAACGAGCCCTTCGCCAACCTGCTCACCCAGGGCATGGTGGTGGCGGAGACCTATTACCGCGAGCAGGCCGACGGCAAGAAGCTGTGGCTCAACCCGGCCGACGTCGAGGTGGAGCGCGACGACAAGGGCCACATCGTCGCCGCGAAACTGAAGGCGGACGGCCAGCCGGTCATCATCGGCGGGGTCGAGAAGATGTCGAAGTCGAAGAACAACGGCGTCGACCCCCAGTCCCTGATCGACCAGTACGGCGCCGACACCGCCCGCCTGTTCATGATGTTCGCCGCGCCGCCGGAGCAGAGCCTGGAATGGTCCGACGCCGGCGTCGAGGGCGCCCACCGCTTCCTGCGCCGGCTCTGGAAGACGGTCTACGACCACGTCCAGGGCGGCGAGGTGAGCGCGTACTCCGGCGGCGAACTCGGCGAGGCGCTGCAGGACTTCCGCCGCCAGCTGCACCAGACCATCGCCAAGGTCACCGACGACATCGAGCGCCGCAAGCAGTTCAACACCGCCATCGCCGCCATCATGGAGCTGATGAACGCCATGGCCAGGCTCGAAGGCGACGACACCCTTACCCGTTCGGTCAGGCAGGAGGCCATGGAGGCCATCGTGCTGATGCTGGCGCCCATCGTGCCGCACATCTGCCGCATCCTCATCAAGGCCCTGAAGCCGGGCGCCTGCCTGGTCGGCTCGCCCTGGCCGGTGGTGGACACGGCCGCCCTGGTGCGGAACGAGATCGAGCTGATGCTGCAGGTAAACGGCAAGCTGCGTGGCAAGATCAAGGTGGCTGCCGACGCCGCCAAGGACGCCATCGAGGCGGCCGCCCTGGCCAGCGCCGAGGCGCAGAAGCACATGGAAGGCAAGCCGGCCAAGAAGGTGGTGGTGGTGCCCGGCCGCCTGGTCAACATCGTCGTCTGAGGAGCCCGACATGCGGCGCAAGGCGTTGAAACTACTGGCGGCTGCCGGCCTGGCAGTCCTGGCCGGCTGCGGCTTTCAGCTGCGCGGCCAGGCACTGCTGCCGTTCCAGGCGGCCTACGTCGAGGCCGCCGAGCGCTCCCCCCTGGCCGCCCAACTGCGCCGCCAGCTCGACCTGAAGGGCAAGCTGGCCGAGCGGCGCGAGGCAGCCGACGTGATCATCCGCCTCACCGGCGAGAAGCGCGACAAGAGCATCCTGTCGCTGTCCGGCGCCGGCAAGGTGCGCGAATACCGCCTCAACCACGGGGTGACCCTAGTCGCCCTTGCCCCCGACGGCAGCGCCATGCTGGCCGAGGCCGATGTCAAGCAGTCGCGCGACTTCTCCTACAGCGACGAGCAGATCCTCGCCAAGGAAGCGGAAGAGAACATGCTGCGCAAGGACATGGACGACGAGATCGTGCGCCAGATCCTGCGCCGCCTGGCCTTCGTGCGCCGCTGATGCGCCTGCGCCCCGAGCAGCTGGCCGGCGCCCTGGCCAAGGGCCTGGGACCGGTCTACGCGGTGTGCGGCGACGAGCCGCTGCTGACCGACGAGGCGGCCGCCGCGATCCGCACCGCCGCCCGCCAGGCCGGCGCAGAGCGCCAGACCAGCCAGGTCGAAGCCGGCTTCAACTGGAGCGCCTGGGCGAGCGAATTCGACTCCCTCTCATTGTTTGCCAGCCGGCGCCTGGTGGAGCTGCGCATCCCCACCGGCAAGCCGGGTGTCGAGGGCGGCAAGGCCATCGACGCCTGGTGCGCCGCGCCGCCCGCCGAAACCCACCTGCTGGTCATCCTGCCGCGCGCCGACCGCACCATGCAGGCGAGCAAGTGGTACGCCGCCCTGGAGCGGGCCGGCACCGTGGTGCAGGTGGCGGCGCCGGCACCGGACCGGCTGCCGGCCTGGATCGGCGCCCGCCTGGCCCGCCACGGCCTGAAGGCTGACGCCGAGACCCTGGCCTTCCTGACCAATCGGGTGGAGGGTAACCTGCTCGCCGCCCACCAGGAGATCGAGAAGCTGGCCCTGCTCCTGCCGCCCGGCGCCTTCGACCTGGAGACGGCGCGCAACGCCGTCGTGGACGTGGCCCGCTTTGATGCCAGCGACCTCGCCGAGGCCTTCCTGAAGGGCGACGCGGCACGCTACTGCCGCATCATCGACGGCCTGGCGGCGGAGGGCGAGACCCCCGTCCTGGCGCTCTGGCTGTTTGCCCAGGAGCTGCGCACCCTGTACCGCCTGGCCGGCGGCATCGAGGCCGGCGAGCCGCTGCCTGCACTGCTGCGCGAGCACAAGGTGTGGGAAAGTCGCCAGGCTCTGGTCACCCGCGCCCTCAAGCGCCTGCGGGCGGCCGATCTGGCGGCCGCCCTGGTCGAGGCCTCCCGGGTCGACCGCGCCAGCAAGGGCCTGCTGCGCGAGGATGCCTGGGCGCTGCTCAAGCAACTGGGCCTCGGCCTCATGGGCCGGGCCGCCCTGCGGTCCGAGTTCGTCCTCTAGGGTGGCGCTGATTCATGCCGGTCTTGTCGTCCCCACGCCGGGGCTGCGCCCGCGAAGGGGCGGGGCGGGGACCCGGCCGAATCAGGCTGGATGCACGCTTACGCGGGCATGATGAATAAATCAGCATTTCCGCCGGGGCGGGCCGCGCCTACAATCCGGTTTCATACGAACGCAGCGGTAACGGATATGGACATCAAGACCTACATGGAAACCCTCGGCCGCCAGGCCCGCGCCGC
>JAQVJE010000138.1 GCA_028695325.1 Gallionellaceae bacterium | reverse complement strand
ATCCGGTAGGCGATCTGCCTGGGCGTCATGTCGAGCAGGCGTGCCGCCTTGGCCTGCACCCAGCCGGCCATCTCCAGGGCGGCGATGACCCGTTCGCGTTCGTCAAGGTCGGGGTCGTCGAGGTCGACCTCGCGGGCGGGGCCGCCTCGGCTCGCCGACACCCGTTCCTCGATGCCGGTGTGCAGCACCGAGTCGCGGTCGATGGTGCCGTCCTCGCTCATCACGGCGGCGCGCTCCAGGCAGTTCTCCAACTCGCGCACGTTACCTGGCCAGTCGTGGTGCATCAGCACGCGCAGGGCGGCGTCGGTCAGCGCCAGCGTGCGGCCCTGCTGGCCGCCGATCTTGCCGATCAGGAAGCGGGCGATGTCGGGAATGTCCTCCATGCGCTCGCGCAGGGCGGGCAGGTAGATGGGCATGACGTTGAGGCGGTAGTAGAGGTCCTCGCGGAACTTGCCGCCGGAGACGTCGGCCTCGAGGTCGCGGTGGGTGGCGGCGACCACGCGCACGTCCACCTTGAGGGTGCGGTTGCCGCCCACCCGCTCCAGCTCGCCCTCCTGCAGCACGCGCAGGAGCTTGGCCTGGAAGGCGGCGGAGACCTCGCCGATCTCGTCGAGGAAGAGGGTGCCGCCGTCGGCCTGCTCGAAGCGGCCCTTCTTCTGGTTCATGGCGCCGGTGAAGGCGCCCTTCTCGTGGCCGAACAGCTCGGATTCGAGCAGGTTCTCCGGCAGCGAGGCGCAGTTGAGCTTGACGAAGGCGGCGCGTGCGCGCGGCGAGTTGTAGTGGATGGCGTTGGCGATCAGCTCCTTGCCGGTGCCGGTCTCGCCGCGGATCAGCACGGTGGTGTTCCACTTCGCCACCTGGCGCACCTGCTCGAACACCCGCCGCATCGGCTGGGTGTGGCCGATGATGTTGTCGAAGCCGTACTGGGCGCGCACCGTGCGGCGCAGGCTGTCGCGCTCCTCGCGTAGTGCCTCGCGTTCCTGCTCGACCTCGCGCGACAGGCGCACGCTCTGGCCGATGACGTTGGCGACCATCTCCAGGAAGCGGGCGTGTTCACCGAGGCGGCCGCGTTCGTCGCTGGCCGGCTGCGCGGCGAGCACGCCGGCGACGGTCTGGGCGACCCGGATCGGTACCCCGACGAAGGGTCCGTCGCTGTCGTAGATGCCCAGCTTGCCGGCGAAGCGCGGTTCCGCGCTGATGCGCTCCAGCACCACGCTGTCGCCGGCCTCCAGGACCATGCCGATGACGCCCTCGCCGGGGGCGTAGCGGATGTCCTCGGTGCGCACAGTGCGCAGGCCGTGCACGGCGATCACCTGCTGGGCACCGGTGTCGGGGTCGGCCAGGGTGACCATGCCGCGTTCCAGGCCGCCACCCTCGTGCAGGGCGCCCAGCACGCCGGCCAGGGTTTCCTTGGGATCGAGTGAACGGGACAGCACCTGGCTGACCTGGAACAGGGTGTCCAGCCGGGCCTCCAGCTGTTCGTTGCGGCGCCGGAGGCCGGTGTCACGACTGTAGATGTCCATGTCCGCCCCCTCAGTCCACCGGCAGCTGCACGCGGGCGCGGCAGCCGCCGCCTGCCGCCTCGCCAAGCTCGAGCAGGCCGCCGTGGCCGGTGACCACGTCCTGCGCCACCGACAGGCCCATGCCGATGTGCTGGCTGCGGGCCCCCTTGCTGGTGAAGAAGGGTTCGAACACCTTGTAGCGCCATTCCGGCGGGATGCCTGGGCCGCTGTCCTGGATCACCACCTCCACCCAGTCGGGGTCGGCGGCGGTGGCCAGGCGGATCTCGCGGCGTTCGTCGCGGCCGTCGTGCACGGCCTCGATGGCGTTCTCCAGCAGGGCCTTGAACAGGGTGGCCAGGCGGGTTGGCCGGCCGGAGACCGGCGGCAACGCGCCCGGCCGCCAGTCCACCGTGATGCCGCCGGCCAGGAGGCGCGGCGTCAGGAGGCGCAGCAGGTCCTTGAGCAGGCCGTTGAGGTCGACCGGGCCGACGCCCTCCTCGGACTGGCTGGGCACGCTGGCGCGCAGGGCCTCCAGGGCGGCGCTGCCCTGCGCCAGCGCCTCGGCCAGGCTGGCGGCGAGGGGGTCGGCGGCACTGCCGGCCTGCCGTTCCAGCATGCGCAGCGCCGCGGCCAGCATATGGAACGGCGTCTGCAGCCGGTAGACGGCGCCGGACAGGGCCTCGCGCAGGTCCTGGATGCGCGCCTGCTCGGCCAGCACGGCACGCAGCGCGTTGACCCGGATGGCCTCCTGCTGCGCCTTGAGCGCCGTGATGTCCTGGATCGCCAGCAGCAGGTAGCGGCGCCGGAGCGGCACGTAGAAGGCGTCGGCGCTGCCGTCCTGTTCCTCGATCCAGGCGCCGGAGCAGGCCAGCCAGCGCGTCCGTCCGTCCTCCAGCTCCTGCTGCACCTCGCGCCCGGCGAAGCCGCGCCCGTCCAGGCCGGCGTCGGCGCGCAGGGCGGCCAGCAGGGTGGCGGCCAGGCCGCTGCCGGCGGCCAGGCGGCGGTACTCCTGGTTGTCGAGGGTCACCCGCTCCGCCTCGTCGAGCACGGCGATGGCCACCGGGGCGGCCTCGATGACCGACTCGATGAGCTGCTTCTGGTTCTGCACCTGGCGCTCCAGGCGGTGCACCTCGGTGACGTCGCGGTGCATGCCCAGGTAGTGGCTGGTGCGGCCGCCGGCGTCCAGCACCGGGGTGATGGTGAGGTCGGCCAGGTAGCGGCTGCCGTCGCGGCGGCGGTTCACCAGCATGCCGTTCCAGGGCCGCTGGCGCAGCAGGCGCGCCCACATGGTCTCGTACACCAGGCCGGGGGTGACCTTGTAGGACAGCACGGATTCGTTGCGACCGGCCACCTCGGCGGGCGCGTAGCCGGTCACCTGCTGGAAGGCAGGGTTGCAATAGAGTATGCGGGCGTCGGCGTCGGTGATGGAGATGGCCAGGGCCGCCTGTTCGACGGCCTGGCGGAACACCTCCAGGGGGATGTCCGGCAGCGGGGGGGTGCGATCGTTCATGCGGGCGCTTCGTTCATTACGGTGCCCTTCCTTTAGCAACTACCATGCCGCCGCCAGGGTCTTGCTCCAAGTCCATGTTTTTGCAGGGCGGCGGCGGCCGGTTGTCGCCTGTGCGACAGGCGCGCGGGCAGTGGGCGACCCGCGACAAGGCAGTGGCGCACCATATCGGTGCGCACCGGTGCCGCCGTTGCCGCGCGCCCGTCTTCCCCGACCCGCCGGCACCGGCGCTTATCCAGTCGAATCAAGGCCATGGCCTGGCCAGGCCGACGCCGGGGCGGCGCGCCGGCCCGCACCAGCCTGGCCACGGCCGCCCTGGCACGGCAAATGCAGGGGATCGACCGGGAGGCGCCGCGCATGGCCCTCCACCCTGCCCCTCCGGGGGCACAGTGCGCCGGATGGCGCGATGGATTGGACCACCGTGACCGAATACCTGCTCATCCTGATCTCCACCGCCCTGGTGAACAACGTCGTGCTGGCGAAGTTCCTCGGCCTGTGCCCGTTCATGGGCGTGTCGAGGAAGATGGACAGCGCCCTCGGCATGGGCATGGCCACCACCTTTGTGCTCACCCTGGCGAGCGGCGCCGCCTGGCTGCTGGAACACGGGCTGCTGGCGCCGCTCGGCATCCCGTACCTGCGCATCCTGGCCTTCATCCTGGTGATCGCCGCCACCGTGCAGTTCACCGAGATGGTGATCCGCAAGGCGAGCCCCGCCCTCTACCAGGTGCTGGGCATCTACCTGCCGCTCATCACCACCAACTGCGCGGTGCTCGGCGTCGCCCTGCTCAACGTGCAGGAGGGCCACGCCTTCGCCGACAGCCTGCTGTACGGCTTCGGCTCGGCGCTCGGCTTCACCCTGGTGCTGCTGCTGTTCGCCGGCCTGCGCGAGCGCTTGGCCCTGGCCCAGGTGCCGGAGGCCTTTGCCGGGGCGCCCATCGGCTTCGTCACCGCCAGCCTGCTCGGCCTGGCCTTCATGGGCTTCGCCGGACTGGTTTAGGGGATACCGACATGATCGCCGCCGTCGCCAGCCTAACCACCCTCGGCCTCGCCCTCGGCCTCGGCCTCGGTGTCGCCGCCCGCAGGCTGAAGGTGGAGGGCAACCCGCTGGTCGCCGAACTGGAGGCCATGCTGCCCGGCTCGCAGTGCGGCCAGTGCGGCTACCCCGGCTGCGCCGGCGCCGCCCAGGCCCTCGCCGACGGCGGCGCGCCGGTGACCCTGTGCCCGCCCGGCGGGCGCGACCTGGCGGCCCGCCTGGCCACCCGCCTGGGGGTCGAGGCCGATCTCGCGGCGGTCGCCGACAGCGGCCCCCGCATCGCCGAGATACGCGAGGAACTGTGCATAGGCTGCACGCGCTGCTTCAAGGTCTGTCCCACCGACGCCGTGCTGGGCGCCGCCAAGCACGTCCACGCGGTCTTCCGCGAGGCCTGCACGGCCTGCGGCAAGTGCGTCGATGCCTGTCCCACCGAGGCCATCCTGCTGCAGCCGGTGCCAGTCACCCTGCAGACCTGGTACTGGCAGCGCCCGGCCGGGGTGGCGGCATGAACTGGCTGGCCCGCCTCAGGCTGCGCGGCGGCGTCCACCCGGACGGCCGCAAGGAGCTCTCGGCGGCGGCGCCGATCTGCGCCCTGCCCATGCCGGAACGCCTATACGTCTCCCTGCAGCAGCACATCGGCGCCCCCGCACGGGCGGTCGTCGCGGTCGGCGAGGCGGTGCGCAAGGGACAGCTGATCGGCGCCAGCCAGGGCGCCATCTCGGCGCCGCTGCACGCCCCCACCTCGGGCCGCGTGCTGGCCATCGGCGACTACCCGGCGCCGCACCCGTCCGGCCTGGCGGTGCCGACCGTGGTCATCGAGGCGGACGGCGCCGAGCGCTGGGCCGACCTCGACGTCCCGGCCGAGCCGCTGGCCCTGGCGCCCGAGGAGATCGCCCGCCGGGTCGCCGCCGCCGGCATCGTCGGCCTCGGCGGCGCCGCCTTCCCGTCGGCGGTCAAGCTGGAGCTGTCGCGCAAGAGCGGCGTCGCCACCCTGGTCATGAACGGCGGCGAGTGCGAGCCCTACCTGACCTGCGACGACCGCCTGATGCGCGACCGCGCCGCCGAGGTGGTGGCCGGCATACTGCTGATCCAGCGCGCGGTGGGTGCCGGGCGCGTCCTGCTCGGCATCGAGGACAACAAGCCCGAGGCCATCGCTGCCATGCGCGCGGCGGCGGCCGGCAGCGGCGTCGAGGTGCGGCCGGTGCCGGCCATGTACCCCATGGGCTCGGAGAAGCAGCTCATCCAGGCCCTCAGCGGCCGCGAGGTGCCGGCCGGCGGCCGCGCCGCCGACATCGGCATCCTGGTGCACAACGTCGGCACCGCCTATGCCGTGCAGCAGGCCTTGCAGCACGGTCGTCCGCTCTTGAGCCGCATCGTCACGGTGAGCGGCGGCGCGGTGGCGGTGCCGCGCAACCTGGAGGTGCCCATCGGCGCCCCCGCCCAGGCCCTGCTCGATTTCTGTGGCGGCTGCAAAACCGCGCCGGCCCGCCTGGTCATGGGTGGGCCCATGATGGGCCAGGAGATGGCCGACCCGCAGGTGCCGGTGGTCAAGGGCAGCAGCGGCGTGCTGGCGCTCACCGCGGACGAGATCGGCGGCGCCGTCCCGGCGCCCTGCATACGCTGCTCGACCTGCGTGCGCGCCTGCCCGGTCGGCCTGCTGCCGCTCGACATGGCGGCCCGCATCCGCGCTGGCGACCTCGACGGCGCGGTCGGCCTCGGCCTCAAGGACTGCATCGCCTGCGGCTCCTGCTCCTACGTCTGCCCGGCCCACATCCCCCTGGTGCACTGGTTCAACTACGCCAGGGGCGACCTCGCCGCGCGCGAACGCGCCCGCCTCAAGCAGGAGGCGACCAGGAAGCTGGCAGAGGCGCGCAACGAGCGCATGGAAAGGATCGCGCGCGAGCG
>JAQVJE010000137.1 GCA_028695325.1 Gallionellaceae bacterium | reverse complement strand
GTGGTCTTGCCGGCGTCGGGGTGGGAGATGATGGCGAAGGTGCGGCGGCGCTGCACGTCGCGCAGTAGGTCGGGCGGGAAGGTGGTCATGGTGGGCAACGGCTGCCCGCCGGGCGGGCTGTAAACGGATCGGGCGGGGATTATACCCGCCGGGGCCGTCCGTCAGGCGCGCGCCGGTTCGAAGATGGCGTCCAGGTTGAGGCTGTCGCAGTAGTCGAGGAAATCGCCGCGCAGGGTTGGTATGTGGGTGTCGGCCGGGATGCCGACGGTCATGTTGACCGAGAACATCGGCGTGCTGGTGTGCGGTGCCGGGTAGGTGTCGGTGGCCAGTTCCTCGATGTTGATGCCGCGCTGGGCGAAGAAGTTGGCCAAACTGTGTACGATGCCAGGATGATCCATGGCCACGACGTTGATGCTGTAGGGCACCAAAGGCTGGCGGCGTTCCAGTTCGCGGGTGCGCTTCTGCACGATGGCGAGGCCGAGTTCGGCGCCGACGCCGGCGAGGCGATCCTCTAGTCGGGTCAGGGCGTCCCAGCGCCCGGACACCAGCATGATGATGGCGAACTGGCCGCCTAGCAGGGACATGCGCGATTCCTCGATGTTGCAGCCGGCATCGACGATGCGGCTGGTGAAGCGCTGTACCAGGCCGACTTGGTCCTCGCCGGTGGCGGTGATCACCAGGTAGTCGCGTGGATTGGGGACGGTGCTCATGCGGATTCCGATCGGTTGGCGTGCCCGGATTCTAGCAGTCTGGCGGGCAAAAAAAGGCGGCCCGCAGGGCGGGCCGCCGATCGGGCCTGCAAACGCCTCAGGGGCGCTTGCCGAACATGTCTTCGAGGAAGTCGCTGAGCTGGCTCCAGGAGTCTTTGTCGGCCGCGGCGTTGTAGGCGAGCGGCAGGTTGAATTTCTTGCCGATCTCGTCGGCGGCGGGGTTGGTGAAGCTGTGCTTCACGCCCGGATAGCTGACCAGGCGGAGGTCGACGCCGGCCGCCTCCATCTCCTTACCGAATGCCTCGACCTGCTCCTTGGGAATCGCCGGGTCGTCCTCGCCGGTGAACACGGCGACCTTGGCCTTCATCTTGCCCTTCTGGGCCGGCTCGGCGACCGGGGCCAGGTTGCCATAGAAACTGGCTACACCCTTGACTCCGACGCCCTCGCGCGCCATGTTGAGCACCACGCCGCCGCCGAAGGAGTAGCCGATGGCGGCGATCTGTCCGGGTGCGACGGTCCGGTGCTTGGCCAGCCTCTTCATGGCGGCCAGGAAGCGGGCCTTGCCCACAGGCATGTTCTTGCTCACCTCGTCGGCGAACTTGCCAGCATCGTCAGGGTGGTCGGCGGTCTTGCCGTCGCCATACATGTCTACCGCCAACGCGGTGTAGCCCATGCCGGCGAGCTGCAGGGCACGTTTGCGGGTGAACTCGTTATTGCCCCACCACTCGTGTACCACCAGTACGCCGGGCCGCTTGCCCTTGATGTCCCTGTCATAGGCCAGGAAGCCCTTCATGGTAACGCCGTCGGCGGTGTAGCTGACTTCCTCGCCGACCACCTTGGCTTGTGCAACCGAGGCACCCAGGATCAGGGATGCCAGCAAAAACATGATCTTGCGCATAAGACTCTCCTGTTTGTCTGCGAACCGGTGGCCAGCCATCGTCCTGGCGGTCAGCCGTCCCCTTGATTTCCATCCAGATAATACCAGCGTCTGGCCAGCTTAACGAAGCGACTTGTTTCATGCAGACGATACGCGCGTCCGGCGTTTTTGTAACGTGCCACGAATTCCACCTTTGCATGGCTGTCGTCCTGGTATTCCAGCCGGATCACCTTCAGCCCGAGCCATTTGGGTGGCGCTTCCGCGTTCAGGTCCAGGGTGGCGGGGCGGCTGTCCGGATGCCAGGTGGCGAGCAGGTAGGCTTCGTCGGCCAGGGTGTAGGCAGTATAGCGTGAGCGCATCAGGCTCTCAGGGTCGGGTGCCGGCGCGCCGGCTAGGTAGCGGCCGCAGCAGTCTGGTAGGGCGGCGGGGCGGCCGCATGGGCAGGACATGGTCATGGTGCGGTCGGGCAGATGGGGTTGAGCGGGCAGTCGGCGCAGCGTGGTCGCGGCCGGCATTGTTCTTTGCCCAGGCGCACGATGAGGGCGTGGTATTCGTTGTAGAGACGTCTATCGCGAGGCAGGTTGGCCTCGATCAGCCGCTGGATGTCGGCGTAGGTTTCACTGCCGCGCAGCAGGCCGAGGCGGGCGAAGATGCGCCGGGTGTAGGCGTCGACCACGAAGCTGGGGAGGTCGAGGGCATAGAGCAGGATGGAGTCGGCGGTCTCTTCGCCGATGCCGTGCACAGCTAGGAGGTCGTGGCGCAGTTCGGCGAGGCCGCCCTGGTCGGCCAGTTCTTCCGGTGCCTCGGTGACGCCGCGCGCGGCCAGAAAGCCGCACAGCGACTTGAGGCGCCTTGCTTTGACGTTGAAATAACCGGCTGGCCGGAGCTGTTCGGCGAGTTCGCCATCGCCCAGTCCGAGGATGGCGGCACAACCGAGGGCATCGGCGCGCCTCAAGTTGGCGATCGCCTTCTCGACGTTGGCCCAGGCGGTGTTCTGGGTCAGCACCGCGCCCACCATCACCTCGAACGCAGTCTCGCCCGGCCACCAGTGCTGGGGGCCGTGGCGGGCCAGGAGCAGGTCGTAGGGAGCGAGCAAGGTCTTGTCGCGCATGGGGTCGGGATGCGGATGCGCACGGGTGGCGCCGGAAGCAGTAGTTTACTATGGCCATGCAAGGGTTCCGGCATGGCGGCGATCCGTGTCAAAGGCGTACTACGCGCACCTGTACCCACAGTCCCATGTGGCCGGGGAAGCACAACTGCCCTTCGGCATCGGTCATCTTCCACAGCGATATGACGGTGCAGGGCAGTGCCGGGCTGGTGAAGTCCACCGACACCTCGACCACTTCGCCCGGCCCGGCGTCGGGTACGGCCACCACCCGCGCAGCCGGAGTCAGCCGACAGTCGACCACCGGGACCAGGAAGCCGCCCGACAAGCGCTTGGCCAGCACGTAGTCCTCGTCCTGGCAGATCAGGCGGCGGCCGCGCCAGGCGGAGTCGCCAGTGTTCTGTATCGCCCAGGTCTTGGTGAAGGCCTGGTTGGGGCCGACCAGGGTGCCATCCGGGATGGTCACGTCTTGCACGAAGGAGGTGTGGTCGTTGCGCTGCCGCATGGGCAGCAGGGTGCCACGGCCCAGGCTGAGGTCGTCGAAATACAGGCGCATGAGTTGCAGGGCCGAGACCCCCAAGCTGGCCGCCAGGCCGTGCAGGGTCTCGATGGATGGATTGCTCACCTCGCCGCGCAGCAGGCGGTACAGATTCTCCCGTGACATCCCTGCGCGGCGAGCCAGCTCGGTCTGCGAAATGCCCAGCGACCGACAGCGGCTGCGGATGTAATTCTCGAAATGCTGCCGCATCGTTTTTCGCCTCTTTTTGGCCATGCCGTGGTTGGCTCTATTTTAAATATTTATCAATTAAATCAGAAATGTACGAATCAGTAGCTGGTATGAAGTAACTACATTGCGGCAGTCATGCGTTCGGCGGTGCACAAAATCGTCAACCTGAAGTTACACATTCATGTACATACTTATTCCATGCCATGGTGTCTTCTCCATCGTCGTCCGGCTTGGCAGTGTGCCGGCGGCAGTGAAGCGAGGTTCGTTCCGAAGGGAGCGAACCTTTTTTTTACCTGTCGTGGTGGTCGGCTATACAGGTAGGGTGAGTTGGGACACGATCAGCCATCATCCCCCAAGAGGCCTGCCGACATGAAACTGACTATATTGGGTGCCGCCCGCGAGGTGACGGGATCCTGTTATCTGGTGGAGGTGGGGCGGCTGCGCTTTGTCGTCGACTGCGGCATGTTCCAGGGCGGCCGCGAGGCGGAGCCGAAGAACCGGCGCTTCCCCGCCTTCAATCCGGAGGGCATCGACTTTGTCCTCATCAGCCACGCCCACATCGACCATTCCGGCCTGTTGCCGCGCCTGATCAACCTAGGCTTTCGCGGCCCGGTCTATTGCACCGACGCCACCGCCGACCTGCTCGGCGTGCTGTTGCCGGATGCCGCCTACATCGCCGAGAAGGAGGCCGAGTGGCGCAACTACGACCGCCACCGTAAGCGCGGCGTCCTGAAGGGCGAGACGGCGCCGCTGTACACTGTCGAACAGGCCAGGCGCAGCCTGAAGAGGCTCAAGCGACAAGGTTATGACCAGCCGTTCGAGCCCCACGCGGGGGTAAGGGTGTGCTTCCGCGACGCCGGCCACATACTCGGTTCCAGCATCGTCGAGGTCTGGCTGGGGCAGGGCGGCCGGCAGACCAAGTTGGTGTTCTCGGGCGATCTCGGACAGCCGGAACGGCCGTTGATGAATGATCCTACGCCGATCGCCGAGGCCGACTACCTGCTGGTCGAGTCCACCTACGGCGATCGACTGCACAAGACCCTCTCTGCGACCATCGAGGAACTGGTGTTTGCGGTCACCGACACCATACAGCGCAAGAAGGGCAACGTGATCATCCCCGCCTTCGCGGTCGGCCGCACCCAGGAGATCGTCTACCTGCTGCTCGACCTCATCCGGCAGGGTCGCCTGCCGGCTTCGCTCGCCATCTTCGTCGATTCACCGATGGCCTCGGCGGCGACCGAGATCACTCTCAAGCATAGCCAACTGCTCGACGAGGATTCGCGTCGCCTGCTGGAATGGGGCCGCCAGAACGGTAGCAGCCTGCCCTACGTGCGCTTTACCGAGAGCCCGGACGACTCCATGGCGCTCAACACTATCCGCCAGGGCGCCATCATCATCTCGGCCTCGGGGATGTGCGACGCCGGCCGCATCAAGCACCACCTGAGAAACAACCTGGCGCGCGAAGAGTGCACGGTGCTCATCACCGGCTTCCAGGCCCGCGGCACACTGGGCCGCCGCCTGGTCGACCGGGCGTCCTACGTGCGCCTGTTCGGCGAGCCTGTGCCGGTGCGGGCCAGCATCTACACCCTGGGCGGCCTCTCGGCACACGCCGACCGCGATGCCCTGCTGGGCTGGCTGGACCGCTTCGAGCGGGCGCCACGGCGCACTTTCGTGGTGCACGGCGAGGCGGAGACCGCGGTCGGCTTCGCCGCTACCATCCGTGAACGTTTTGGCTGGCAGGTGGAGACGCCGGAGAGCGGCGAGACCTGGGTGCTCGACTAGCGTTTGTCCGAAGGCAGGCCCTGCAGCCCGTTGGTATGTATCAATAAAATTTGATTGATAGCAAAAAACTATCAATTGTTTTTAGACAACCAATTGGGCCAGTCTATCGATATTGGGTAAAGTTCGCTCCGTCGCTCGACTTCAAACCGCATTCTCAACCAAGCAAGGAGCTGTAACTATGCAATCCCTGATCAACACCGAAGTGCAACCCTTCAAGGCACAGGCCTTCCACAACGGCGCCTTCATCGAGGTGACCGATGCCGACCTGAAGGGCAAGTGGTCCGTGCTGATCTTCATGCCGGCCGCCTTCACCTTCAACTGCCCGACCGAGATCGAGGACGCCGCCGACAACTACGCCGAGTTCCAGAAGGCCGGCGCCGAGGTGTACATCGTCACCACCGACACCCACTTCTCCCACAAGGTCTGGCACGAGACCTCCCCGGCCGTCGGCAAGGCGAAGTTCCCCCTGGTCGGTGACCCCACCCATGCCCTGACCAACGCCTTCGGCGTGCACATCCCGGAAGAGGGCCTGGCCCTGCGCGGCACCTTCATCATCAACCCGCACGGCGTCATCAAGACCCTGGAGATCCATGACAACGCTATCGCCCGCGACGTCCAGGAGACCCTGCGCAAGCTGAAGGCCGCCCAGTACGTCGCCGCCCACCCGAACCAGGTCTGCCCGGCCAAGTGGAAGGAAGGTGAGGCCACCCTGACCCCGTCGCTGGACCTGGTCGGCAAGATCTGATCGGGTTCGT
>JAQVJE010000136.1 GCA_028695325.1 Gallionellaceae bacterium | reverse complement strand
AATGGTGGAAAAGCCAGGCGGTACCGGTCCGGGTCGAACTGAGGCCCGAGTCGGCGACGCGCTTCAGCCTCGACATCCAGACCCTCGACAACAACCTGCTCGGCTACAGCGAACACACCGAGGCCACTCTGCAGGGCCCCTGTGACGCGCCGGCGGCGAAGCCGGCCGCGGCCGCGGCCGCCGCCAAGGGCGCCCACACCTGAGGCGGTCGGCGACCGCAGGCGCACGGGTGCCGCCGTCCCCGCGCCGGCGGGGGCCAAATCAGGCCGGAGGAGCGTAGCGCGGGGCGGACATGACGAAGCCCTGCACGCTTGTCAGCACAGGCTGCCGGCTCAGCCGCCCAGCCGCGCCCGCTGTCCCCGCACCTTGTCCAGGGTCACGGTGAAATCGGCCAGGCGCTTCCTCTCCTGCTCCACCACCGCCGCCGGGGCCTTGTCGACGAAGCCCGGGTTGCCGAGCTTGGCCTCGGCCTTCCGGATCTCGCCCTCCAGGCGGGCGATCTCCTTGTCCAGGCGGGCCTTTTCGGCGGCCGGGTCGACCTCGATGTGCAGCATCAGGCGCCAGTCGGCCACCACGGCCACGGGGGCATCGCCCTCCGGCAACGGGTTCTTGGCCTGCACCTCGGAGAGGCGGGCGAGCAGCTGCATGTACGGCGCGTAGACGGCCACCCGCTCGGCATCGCCCTCGACATAGAGTGGCACCTTCACCGCGGGGCCCAGGTTCATCTCGCCGCGCAGGTTGCGGCAGGCGTTGGTCAGTGCCTTGAGCCGATCCATCTCGGCCACGGCGGCGGCATCGATCCGGCCGACGTCGGGCGTCGGATAGGCGGCCAGCATCAGGCTCTCTCCGGATGCACCGGCCAGCGGCGCGACGGACTGCCAGAGCTCCTCGGTGATGAAGGGGATAACCGGGTGGGCAAGGCGCAGGGTCTCCTCCAGCACCCGCACCAGGGTGCGCCGGGTGGCGCGCTTGGCGGCATCGCTGCCATTGGCGATCTGCACCTTGGCCAGTTCGACGTACCAGTCGCAGTACTCGTCCCAGACGAATTCGTAGATGGCGCGCGAGACCTGGTCGAAGCGGTACTGCTCGAAACCATCGTGCACCGCCGCCTTGGCCGCCTCCAGGCGGCTGATGATCCAGCGGTCGACGAAGCTGTATTCCAGGGGCAGTGCCGCGTCCAGGCCGGTGTCCTGGCCGTCGCAGTTCATCAGCACGAAGCGGCTGGCGTTCCATAGCTTGTTGCAGAAGTTGCGGTAGCCCTCGCAGCGCGCCAGGTCGAACTTGATGTCGCGGCCGTGGGTGGCCAGGGACGCGAAGGTGAAGCGCAGGGCGTCGGTGCCGAAGCTGGCGATGCCGTCCGGGAACTCCTTGCGCGTGGTCTTGGCGATGGCGTCGGCCTGCTTGGGATTCATCAGGCCATAGGTGCGCTTGGCGACCAGGTCGTCCAGCGAGATGCCGTCGATCAGGTCGATCGGGTCGAGCACGTTGCCCTTGGACTTGGACATCTTGTTGCCGTGCGAGTCCCGCACCAGGCCGGTGACGTAGACCTCCCTGAACGGCACCTTGCCGGTGAAGTGCAGGGTCATCATGACCATGCGGGCGACCCAGAAGAAGATGATGTCGAAGCCGGTCACCAGGACCGAGGTGGGCAGGTAGTTCTTCAGCTCGTGGGTGTCGTCCGGCCAGCCCAGGGTGGAGAACGGCCACAGGGCGGAGGAGAACCAGGTGTCGAGCACGTCCTCGTCCCGGGTCAGGTCGCGGCCGCCGGCCTGTATCCTGGCCTCTTCCTCGCTGGCGGCGACATAGACGTTGCCGGCGTCGTCGTACCAGGCCGGGATGCGGTGGCCCCACCAGAGCTGGCGCGAGATGCACCAGTCCTGGATGTTCTCCAACCACTGCCGGTAGGTGGTGGTCCAGTTCTCCGGCACGAACCGCAGTTCGCCCGAGTCCACCACCGCCAGGGCCTGTTTCGCCATGCCCTGCATGCTCATGAACCACTGGTCCGTGAGCATGGGCTCGATCACCGAGTGGGTGCGGTCGCCGCGCGGGATCATCAGCTTGTGCGGCTTGGCGGAAACCAGCAGCCCCTTGGCCTGCAGCTCGTCGAGTATCTTCTGGCGCGCGACGTAGCGGTCCAACCCCTGGTATTCGGCGGGCGCGAACTCGTTCATCCGCGCGTCCAGGGTGAGCACGTTGATGGCCGCCAGGTGGTGGCGCTGGCCGACCTGCCAGTCGTTGAAGTCGTGGGCCGGGGTGATCTTGACCACGCCGGTGCCGAACTCGCGGTCGACGTAGTCGTCGGCGATGATGGGGATGGTGCGCTCGGCCACCGGCAGGCGCACGGACTTGCCGATGAGATGGGTGTAGCGCTCGTCGTCGGGGTTCACCGCCACGGCGGTGTCGCCCAGCAGGGTCTCGGGCCGGGTGGTGGCCACGGTCAGCACGCCGCTGCCATCCTCCAGGGGATAGTTGATCTCCCAGATGAAGCCGTCCTCCTCGGTGTTGACCACCTCCAGGTCGGACACCGCCGTCTGCAGGACCGGGTCCCAGTTGACCAGGCGCTTGCCGCGGTAGATCAGGCCTTCCTTGTAGAGCTTGACGAACACCTCGGTGACCGCGCGGGACAGGCCCTCGTCCATGGTGAAGCGCTCCCGCTCCCAGGCCGGCGATGTGCCCAGGCGGCGCATCTGGCGGGTGATGGTCGAGCCGGAGTGTTCCTTCCACTCCCACACCTTCTCCAGGAACTTGTCGCGGCCGAGGTCATGGCGCGACACCTTCTGGGCGTCCAGCTGGCGCTCGACGACGATCTGAGTGGCGATGCCGGCGTGGTCGGTGCCCGGCTGCCACAGGGTGTTGTCGCCCAGCATGCGGTGGTAGCGGGTCAGGGCATCCATCAGGCCGTGCTGGAAGGCATGGCCCATGTGCAGGGTGCCGGTGACGTTGGGGGGCGGCAGCAGGATGCAGTAGTGATCGCGGCCCGGGACTTCGCCCATTTTGAAGTAGCCGGCGGATTCCCAGCGGGCATACCAGCGTTTTTCGATCTCGTGCGGCTCGAAGGATTTGGCGAGTTCCATAATGGCGTGATGATCCAGTGGCGCGCGGCGCCGTGTCGCAAAAGGGCGAATTATAGCCGGGCCTCAGTCCCGGCGAGCGTCCAGTTCTTCCCGCACCAACCGACGCAGCATGGCCTCGATCTGTCCTTCCGGGCGGAGGAGACGGTCTGCCAGCCTGGCCTCCAGGGCCGCGGCCAGGCGGTCGATGTCGGACTCGGCCAGCCGGCCGGGCATCGCCGACCCCTCGGCCACCACCTCGGTAAGCAGCGGTATGCCGTCCTCCGGCACGGCGCTGTCGATGCCGTCGTCCGCCATGCTCACCCCCTTGCCAGGTCGTTGTTGGTGATCGGATAGCCGCGTTCGCGGTAGAAACGGTAGCGCCGGCGGCCGGCCTCGCGGTCGTCCTGGCCGGTGCCGACCACATCGAGCAGGCGTTCGAAGCGACCGAAACAGGGCGGGCAGTCGGCGTCGAGGTTGATCAGCACGTCATGGGCGGCCAGGGCGTCGGGATCGCTGCCGATCAGCAGCGGGGTCTCGGCCGCCAGGGGGTGGCCGCAGCGCACGTGGGGCAGGAAGGAGAGCTTGTCACGGCTCCACAGCGCGTCGTCGAGTGCCCCCGCGAGGCGCTCATCGGTGGTGTACAGCAACGCCCTGAGGCCGGCCTGGTAGGCCTTGCCGGCCAGTTTCCTGGCCACATCCAGCTTGTCCTCGGCGTTGAAGTAAAAGTCGACCTTGGTCATCGCCGCGCGATGGCCTCCTTGACCGCATCGCCCATGCCGGCCGGGCTCTGGGCCACCACGACGCCGGCCTTCTCCAGGGCGGCGATCTTGTCCTCGGCGCGGCCCGAACCGCCGGCGATGATGGCCCCGGCATGGCCCATGCGCTTGCCTTTGGGCGCGGTAAGGCCGGCGATGTAGGCCGCCACCGGCTTGCTGACGTGGGCCTGGATGTACTCGGCCGCCGCCTCCTCGGCCGTGCCGCCGATCTCGCCGACCAGGATGATGGCCTCCGTCTGCGGGTCGGTCTGGAACATGGCCAGGCAGTCGATGAAGTCGAGGCCCTTGATGGGATCGCCACCGATGCCGACGCAGGTGGACTGGCCGAGGCCGGCCTGGGTGGTCTGCCAGACCGCCTCGTAGGTGAGCGTGCCGGAGCGCGAGACGATGCCCACCTTGCCCGGCTGGTGGATGAAGCCCGGCATGATGCCGATCTTGCACTCGCCGGGGGTGATCAGGCCGGGGCAGTTGGGGCCGATCAGATTGGCCCCGTTGGCCCGGATCGCGGCCTTGACGTTGATCATGTCGCGCACCGGGATGCCCTCGGTGATGCAGGCGATCACCCGGATGCCGGCGTCGGCCGCCTCCAGGATGCCGTCGGCGGCGAAGGCGGCCGGAACGTAGATCATGGTGGCGTCGGCGCCGGTGGCGCGCACCGCGTCCTTCACCGTGTTGAACACCGGCAGCTCGAGGTGGGTCTGGCCGCCCTTGCCGGGGGTGACGCCACCGACCATCTTCGTGCCGTAGGCGATGGCCTGCTCGGAATGGAAGCTGCCCTGCTTGCCGGTGAAGCCCTGGCAGATGACCTTGGTGGCCTTGTCGATCAGGATACTCATTGAGATTCCTTGACTGCGTGACGGGTGACAATAAAAGCGCGACAGGAGAGGCGTGACGAAAACCTTGCTGCGACTTTGGTTTTCGTCACGCCGTTCAGGTCACTTGTCACGCCGTTCATGTCACGCCTCATTTCGCTTCCTCGACGGCGCGGCGGGCCGCTTCGTTGAGATCGTCGGCGGCGATGATGGCCAGGCCGGAATTGGCCAGCAGCTCGCGGCCCTGTTCGGCGTTGGTGCCCTCCAGCCGCACCACCACCGGCACCTTGACGCCCACCTCCCTGACCGCCTGGATGATGCCCTCGGCGATCAGGTCACAGCGCACGATGCCGCCGAAGATGTTGATCAGCACCGCCTTGACGTTGGGGTCGGCCAGGATGATCTGGAAGGCCTGGGCGACCGACTGGGCGGTGGCGCCGCCTCCGACGTCGAGGAAGTTGGCCGGCTGGCCGCCCGAGAGCTTGATCAGGTCCATGGTCGCCATGGCCAGCCCCGCTCCGTTGACCATGCAGCCGATGTTGCCGTTGAGGGCGATGTAGTTGACGTTGTGGCTGTGCGCCTCGGCCTCCTTGGCGTCGATCTGGGTGAAGTCGGCCAGCTCGGCCAGCGTCTTCTGGCGGTAGAGCGCGTTGTCGTCGACGCCCATCTTGCAGTCGAGCGGCAGGATGCGGCCGTCCCCGGTGACCACCAGGGGGTTGATCTCCAGCAGGGAGAGGTCCTTGTCGACGAAGATGCGGTAGCAGGTCTTCACCAGCTTCACGAAGGCGGCGACCTGCTCGCCGCTCAAGCCGAGGCCGAAGGCCAGGTTGCGGCCCTGGTAGTCCATCAAGCCGGTGGCCGGCTCGACCGTCTCGCGCAGTATCTTGTCCGGCTCGCTGCGGGCGACCTCCTCGATCTCCATGCCACCGGCACTCGACGCCACCAGGCCGATGCGCTCGGCAGCGCGGTCGACGGTGATCGACAGGTACAGCTCGCGGGCGATGGGCAGGGTCTCCTCGACCAGCAAGGTGGTGACCGGCTGGCCGTCCGGGGCGTTCTGGTAGGTCACCAGGCGGTGACCGAGCAGGGCATGCGCGGCGGTGGCCAGCTCGGCCGCCGACCGGCACAGCTTGACGCCACCCGCCTTGCCGCGGCCACCGGCGTGGATCTGGGTCTTGATCACCCAGGCATCGCCGCCCAGAGTTTCGGCGGCGGCGGCCGACTCCGCCGCCGCCTGGATGGCCACGCCGCGCGGCGTGGCGATGCCGTATTCGCGCAACACCGCCTTGGCTTGGTATTCGTGCAGGTTCATGCCTGATGGATGCTTCG
>JAQVJE010000135.1 GCA_028695325.1 Gallionellaceae bacterium | reverse complement strand
TCGAAGATGACGCCGACGGTGCGGAAGGTGGAGCCGTTGCCGATGCCGGAGGCGGCGAACACCACCACGAAGGTGAGCAGGAAGGGCATGAAGTACTGCTCGGGCGTCGCCGAGTGGTAGGCCTGCATCATGATCCAGCCGGCATAGACGGAGGCGCCCACCATCACCGCCGAGATCACCTGGGTGACGATGGAGCCGCCCACCTTGTCGGAGATCCAGCCGCCGATGGGCCGCACCAGGGCGCCCACGAAGGGTCCGATCCAGGCGTAGGTCAGGGCGGAGGGTGCGTTCGGGTTCTTGACGTGCTCCCAGACGCCGGTGGCCGCGTTCAGCGTGTGGGTGTCGCCGAAGATCACCGTGATCGCCAGCGGCACGGCGGCGGCGAAGCCGATGAAGGAGCCGAAGGTGACCAGGTAGAGGGCGGTGAGCGACCAGGTGTGCTTGTTGGAGAAGATGGCGAACTGCTTCTGGATACCGGCCTTCATCTCGCCGATGGCGAACAGGCGCATCAGCATCAGGGTGCCGACCATGATCAGGGGCAGTGCCACCCACATGTTCAGGAGGCCGAGGCCGCCGGCCGCCGGCGGCAGGTAGACGTAGAGGCCGACGCCGGCGGTCAGGGCGGCGAGGCCGTAGAGCCAGAGAATCTTGGCGAAGGCGGCCAGGCTGCCGCCGATGGCGGGCGAGATGGCGAGCAGGTTGTTCATGCCGAACCAGCCCAGGAAGGCCAACGGGACCAGGGCCAGGAGCCAGACGAAACCGGCGTTCTGGATCCAGGTGGGGGTACCGGCGGCGATCTTGCCGAGGATCCAGCCGGAGTCCTTGATGAGTTCCATGGGCGCCCCGGCCAGGGCGCCGAACACACCGGCGGTCATCACCAGGGGGATCAGTATCTGCATGGTGGTGACGCCGAAGTTGCCAAGGCCGGCGTTCAACCCCAGGGCGGTGCCTTGCAGGCGCTTGGGGAAGAAGGTGCTGATGTTGGACATGGAGCAGGCGAAGTTGCCGCCGCCGATGCCGGACAGGAGCGCCATCAACTGGAACACCCAGAGCGGCGTTTCCTTGTCCTGCAGGGCGATGCCGGTGCCGATGGCCGGGATCATCAGGAGCGCCGTGGTCAGGAAGATGGTGTTGCGGCCGCCGGCCAGGCGGATGAAGAAGGACGACGGGATGCGCAGGGTGGCGCCGGAAAGGCCGGCGATGGCGGTGAGGCTGAACATGTCCTCCTTGCTGAAGGGGAAGCCCAGGTTCAGCATCTGCACGGTGATGATGCCCCACATCATCCAGATGGCGAAACCGAGCAGCAGGCTGGGAATGGATATCCAGAGGTTGCGGTTGGCGATGGACTTGCCCTGGGAGTCCCAGAACTTCTGGTCCTCCACGTCCCATTTGGCGATATCGGTGGTCATGCGTTTCTCCGTGAGGGGTTATTCCAAGCTGTCGGCTTCCACCGGCGCGGGTCTCTTGATCAGGTCCATCTTGCGAACCTCGGTGGTGTACATCCAGATCAGCGACACCCAGACCACGCCGTACATGAGCATGAAGGCCGAGGAGCGGATGCCGGTGAGGTCGACCAGGGCGCCAAACATGATGGGCAGCAGGAAGCCGCCGAGGCCGCCGACCAGGCCGACGATGCCGGAGATGACGCCGATGTTGTGCGGGTAGTCGTCCGAGATGTACTTGAACACCGAGGCCTTGCCGAAGGCGAAGGCGACGCCGACGGTGAACATCAGGGCGGTGAACAGCTCGGGGCCGAGAGCGATGTGGTAGGTCACCGGGCCGGACACGGTCTGCACGGTGAAGGCGGTCTGCGGGTAGGACATGATGAACAGGCAGACCCAGGACACCCAGAGCACCCACCAGGTCACCCGGTGCGCGCCCAGCTTGTCCGACAGCCAGCCGCCCACCGCGCGCAACACCCCGCCCGGCAGCGAGAAGCAGGCCGCCAGCAACGCGGCGGTCTTGAGGTCGAAGCCGTATTCGGAGACGTAGTACTTGGTCATCCAGAGGGCCAGGGCGACATAGCCGCCGAACACGATGGAGTAGTACTGGCAGTACTTCCACACCGTCGGATCCTTGAGGGCCTTGAGCTGCTCCCTGACCGTGACGTGGGCGGGCACCTTGTGGGCCTGATCGTCGTAGGTGAACATCCAGAACAGGATGGCGGTGACCAGCATGGCGGCGGCGTACACCTGCGGCACCATGGTCCAGCCGTAAGCCATGACGATGGCCGGAGCGACCAGCTTGGTGAGCGCCGCGCCCGAGTTACCGGCGCCGAACACGCCCATGGCCATGCCCTGGCGCTCGCGTTCGAACCAGCGTGCGCAATAGGCGATGCCGACCGAGAAGGAGCCCCCGGCGAGGCCGACGGCGAGGCCGATGACCAGGAAATGCCAGAATTCGGTGGCGTACTCGATCAGCCAGATCGGCAGCACGGTGGCGAGCATCAGGACGAAGAAGACGATGCGGCCGCCGAACCGGTCGGTCCACATGCCGAGCGGCAGGCGGATCAGGGAACCGGTCAGCACCGGGGTGGCGATGAGGATGCCGAACTGGGTCTCGTTGAGGCCGAGCTGGGTCTTGATCGGGATGCCGATGACGGCGAACATCATCCAGACCGCGAAACACACCGTGAACGCCAGCGTGCTCATCACGAGGACGGAAAGCTGTTGCTGTGAACGTGGCGTCATGGCATTCCCCACTGAAAAAACCCTAATGTCCGGATTGCGTACGGGGCCAGTTTAGGGATGCAGAAACGCCGCGCCAGAGGGGGAAAATGCGGCCTTATGCACCGATATACCCCGTTGTGGGTAAGGCGGTAGCGCGCTAAACGATTGATCGGCGGGGCATCGTGCAGATGGCGGTCGGCCTGACATTGCTCAATGACACCGAGTGGGTATTTCCAGGATCCTGACAGCCCGATAAAAGGGGTAGGACACTCCAAGCGACCACTACGATGACCCTGGCCACCCTCCTCCATCCGCCGTCCTGGCCCGGCTTCAACCGTTCCCTGTTGCTCAGGATCGGCGGTGCCATCGCGGCGATCTCCTTGCTCGCCGTGCTGGGCATGGCGGTGTCCGGCCTGGTGGCGGAGTCGACCCAGGGCAGCGGCGAGGCGATCAACCGCGCGGGCAGCCTGCGCATGCAGAGCTGGCGCATGGCCGCCCTATACCTCGATGCGCGCGTCGCCGGCCAGGCCAACCGGCTCGGGGAGGCGATCCGGCACTACGACGCCACCCTGGAGGATGCCGCCATAGAGGCCATGCTCGTCCACACCGGCGACGACGAACTGCGCCGCACCTGGCAACGGGTACGCACGGAATGGCGCGAGCAGATGCGGCCCCGCCTCATCGACTTCACGCTGGGCGCCGGCCACCTGCCGGCGCCGGGCAGCGACGACGGCCTGCTCGTCGACATGAACCGTTACGTCGGCCTGATCGACCTGCTGGTCAAGCAGATGGAAGAGAGCACCGAGGCCAAGATCCGCGTCATGCGCATGGTGCTCGGCGTTGCCCTGGGTCTCACCGTGCTGGTGGTGGTACTGACCGGCTGGCTGATCCACAGCCACCTGGTGCAGCCGCTGCGCGCCCTGCTCGGCCTTACCCGCAGCGTCGGCCGCGGCGACCTGGCCGCGCGCACCGAGTACGTCGGCGACGACGAGCTGGGCCAGGTCGGCCGCGCCTTCAACCTGATGGCCGAGGACCTGGCCAAGCTGTACGGCGACCTGGAGGAGCGGGTGCATCAGAAGACGGCGGAACTCACCCGCAGCAACCAGTCGCTGGAGCTGCTCTACCATTCCATCGCCCGCCTGCACGGCGCCCCGCCCGGCAGGGAGACCTACCTCGCCGTGCTGAGCGACATCGAGGCGCTGCTCGGCCTCGGCCATGGCGTCATCTGCCTGGGCGAGCACGGCGGACGCAGCGGCAACGCCGTGGCCAGCACCATGCAGGCGGGCGACGCCAGCCCGTGCGACAGCGGCCAATGCCTGTGGTGCCACGGCACCGACCAGACCCGCTTCTCCATCGCCAGCGGCTTCCGCCAGCACCTCACCCTGCCGCTGGCCGACGCCGAACGGCAATACGGCGTGCTGATCCTGGAGATCCCCGCCGGCCGCCACATGGAGGCCTGGCAAGTGCAGCTGCTGGAGGCCCTGTCGCGCCACATCGGCGTCGCCATCGGCGCCGAACGGCGCATCGAGCAGAGCCGGCGGCTCGCCCTGCTGGAAGAGCGCGCGGTGATCGCCCGCGAGCTGCACGACTCCCTGGCGCAGTCCCTCGCCTACATGAAGATACAGGTCAGCCGCCTGCGCACGGCGATGCGCGACTGTGCCGGCGAAGGCCGCATGGTGCCGGTGCTGGAGGAACTGCGCGAGGGGCTCGACTCGGCCTACCACCAGCTGCGCGAGCTGCTCTCCACTTTCCGGCTAAAGATGGAGGACGCCCCCCTGGCCAGGGTACTGGCCGACACGGTGGAGGAATTCGCCGACCGTGGCGGCCTGCCGATCGAACTCGACCTCGCCATGGAGCGCTGCCCCCTCACCCCGAACGAGGAGATCCACGTCCTCCACATCGTGCGCGAGGCCCTGTCCAACGTCCTGCGCCACGCCCATGCCAGCCGGGCCCGCCTGGCCCTCGCCTGCGGCGAGGGCGGCCGGGTGGAGGTCACGGTGGAGGACGACGGCTGCGGCATCGTCAAGCCGGCCGACCTGCACCACTATGGCATGACCATCATGGAAGAACGCGCTCGTACCCTGCATGGCGAACTCGGCTTCGAGCCCCGCCCCGGAGGGGGCAGCCGCGTCGTGCTGCGCTTCACGGCCCATGGCGAACGGAAAGGAAGGAACGATGGCTGAAGACACCCCGCATACCCTGCTGATGATCGACGACCACCCGCTGTTCCGCCGCGGCGTCCTGCAACTGATCGCCGAGGCGCCCGAGTTCCAGGTCGTCGGCGAGGCCTCGAACGGCCGCGACGGCATCGAGCTGGCGCGCCGCCTGGTGCCCAGCCTGATCCTGCTCGACCTCAACATGAAGGACATGAGCGGGCTCGACGTGCTCAAGGTGATCAAGGGTTGGGACCTGGACAGCCGGGTGGTCATGCTCACCGTCTCCGACGAGGCCGGCGACCTGATCGCCGCCCTGCGCGCCGGCGCCGACGGCTACCTGCTCAAGGAGATGGACCCGGACGACCTGGTGGGCAAGCTCAAGCAGGCCGCCGCCGGCGAGGTCACCCTGACCGAGCGGCTGACCCGCCTGCTCGCCCACTCCATGCGCGAGGACGGCAAGCCCAGGCACCCCGACGAGGCCGGCCTCACCGAGCAGGAGCGGCGCATCCTCGACCTCATCGCCCAGGGCAAGAGCAACAAGCTGATCGCCCGCGAGCTCAACATCAGCGACGGCACCGTCAAGGTCCACGTCAAGCACCTGCTGCGCAAGCTCAACCTGCACTCCCGCCTGGAGGCGGCGGTGTGGGCGGTGGACAAGAAGAAGGTGGCGGCGGCATGACCGCCACCCCGCCGGCCGCCCCCCTGCTCAGCCTGCGCAGCGGCCGCATCGCCGCCTTCGGCCCCGAGGGCGAGCCGAGCGCGCTCATCAAGCTGCCGGTGCCCGGCCGCCTCGCGGTCGGGCCGGACGGCCTGGCAGGCGACCGGCAGGCCGACCGGGTCCACCACGGCGGCCCCGACAAGGCCCTGCACCACTACCCGTTCGATCACTACGGCGCCTGGCTGATGGAACTGCCGGGGCAGGCCGGCCTGCTGCACAGCCCGGGCGCCTTCGGCGAGAACCTATCCACCCTGGGCATGACCGAGGCCAACGTCTGCCTGGGCGACGTGTTCCGCCTCGGCAGCGCCCTGCTGCAGGTCTCCCAGGGCCGCCAGCCGTGCCGCAAGCTGAACTGGCGCTTCGCCACCAGGGACATGGTGGAACGGGTGCGGGCGAGCGGCCGCACCGGCTGGTACTACCGGGTGCTGGAGGCGGGCGGGATCG
>JAQVJE010000019.1:22979-26425 GCA_028695325.1 Gallionellaceae bacterium | reverse complement strand
CCGGCAGGGCCGGGTTGGATCGCCACTGGCCTTACGGCCCGCGATGACGTTTCCATGCCATGCTCGCTGGCGGTTTCGAGATGCCGCAGTGGCTGCCTAGAGGACGACCTTGACCGCCGGATGGCCGGACAGCTCCATGTAGAGTGCATCCAGCTGGGCCTGCGAGACGGCTCTCACGGTGCAGGTCACCGACAGGTAGTTGCCGGAGCTGGACACCCGCATCTCCACCGTCTCGGCGGCGAAGTCGGGGGCGTGGCGCAGGACGATGCCGACCACGGTCTGGGCGAAGTCGTCGCTGCGCGTGCCCATGACCTTGATGGGGAAGTCGCAGGGGAATTCGATCAGGCTTTCCTGGCTCATCTTCCGCCCTCTTCCACCCCAGGGGCAAGGCCGCGGCCGCGCATGACCTGGTGTTTGTAGGCCTGGTAGGCGGCATGGATGCGGCGGAACAGCGGGCCTGGCCGGCCGTCGCCGACTGCTTTGCCGTCCAGGCGGGTGACTGCGGTGATTTCCTTGGTCGACGAAGTCAGCCAGATCTCGTCGGCGTTGCATAGTTCGGCCTCGCTGATGTCGCGCTGCACCAGCGACAGGCCTTCCTGCGCCGCCAGCTCGACCACCACGTCGTAGGTGATGCCGGGCAGGACCAGGTGGCTGTGCGGCGGCGCCGCGATGACGCCGTCCTTGACGATGAATATGCTGCTCGACGCCCCCTCGGTGAGCAGGCCGTCGCGCAGCAGTATGGTCTCGGCGCAACCCTGGTCGACCGACAGTTGGCGCAGCAGGACGTTGGCGAGCAGGGCGATGGCCTTGATGTCGCAGCGCAGCCAGCGGTTGTCCTCTGCGGTAATGGCGGCGACGCCCTGCTCCACCACTTCGGCCGGCGTCGCGCTGAGCGGCATGGCCATGATGAACACCGTCGGCCGGCATTCCTCGGGGAAGGCGTGGTCGCGCGGTGCCGGGCCGCGGGTGACCTGCAGGTAGACGCCCTGGTCGTCCCAGTCGGCGGCCTCGACGATGGGCGCTATCAGCGCCGCCCACTCGGCCTCGGAGTGCGGGTTGGCCAGGCGGATGCCGTCCAGGCTGTGCTGCAGGCGTTGCAGGTGGTGGTCGAGGCGGAACGGCCGCCGGTCGTAGACCGGGATCACTTCGTAGACGCCGTCGCCGAAGATGAAGCCGCGGTCGAGGACCGGTATCTTCGCCTCGGCGAGCGGCAGGTAGGCGCCGTTCAGGTAGACCAGGTCGGACATCAGTCGAGCATCATCATGAGGCTGTCCCAGGTGCGCCCGATCATGCCGGCCACGCTCACGCCATCCAGGGCGGTGAGGGCATGGTCGCCGACCGGCTGGCCGTCCAGGGTGAGGCGCAGGGTGGCGACCCGCTGGCCCTTGGCGACGGGCGCCAGCATGGGCTGCTGGCTGATCACCTGGGCCTTGAGGTTCTTGGCGCTGCCGCGCGGCACGGTGACGTAGAAGTCGCGCGTGAAGCCCGCTGCCACCTCGTTGGCGGTGCCCTTGTAGAGGCGCAGCTTGGCAACCGGCTGATTGGCGCCGTACAGCTTGACTGTCTCGAAGAACTGGAAGCCGTAGTTGAGCAGCTTCTGGCTCTCCGCCGCGCGGGCGTTGTCGGAGGCGGTACCGAGCACCACCGAGACAAGGCGGCGGTTGTCGCGCCGCGCCGAGGCGATCAGGCAGTAGCCGGCGCTGTTGGTGTGGCCGGTCTTGACGCCGTCGACGTTGGGGTCCAGCCAGAGCAGGCGGTTGCGGTTGGGCTGGGTGATGCCGCCGTAGGTGAATTCCTTGATGGCGTAGTGCTTGTAGAACTCGGGGAAGTCACGGATCAGCGCGCTGGCCAGGCGGGCGAGATCGCGCGCGGTGGAGTAGTGCTCGGCGTGCGGCAGGCCGGTGGCGTTGATGAAGCGGGTACCGGTCATGCCGAGGCGCTTGGCCTGCTGGTTCATCATCGCCACGAAGCCCTCCTCGGAGCCGGCGATGCCCTCGGCCAGGGTGATGCAGGCGTCGTTGCCGGACTGCACGATCATGCCGTTGAGCAGGTCGCCGACGCGTACCGGCTTGCGTGGGTCGAGGAACATGCGCGAGCCCTCGGCCTTCCAGGCCTTTTCGGACACCGTCAGGGCCTGGTCGAGCTTGAGGCGGCCTTCCTTGATGGCGGTGAAGCTGAGGTAGGCGGTCATCAGCTTGGTCAGAGAGGCGGGTTCGACCCGGTTGTCGGGCTGGTGCTCGGCCAGGGACTGGCCGCTGTCGGCATCGATCAGCAGCCAGGCGCGGGCGGCGATCTGGGGGGCTGGCGGCACCGGCAGGGCGGCATGGGCGGAGATGGCGAAGGCCAGGATCAGGGGCAGCAGGGTCTTGAATACATTCATGCGGTTATCGGCTTCCGGGGCGGGTTGGACGGGGAAAGGCCGGATTATACGGCCGCTTGAGTGACCGCCGGGCCGGCGATCGGTTCCGCCCATCTGCCTCAGCGGCTGACCCGGAAGGGCTGCAGGCCCAGTTCGCGGGCCAGCAGCGCGGCGGCCTGGTCGGCCTGCGCCACGCTGGCGAACGGCCCGGCCTGCACCTTGAAGAGGTCGCCAGCCGGCAGGCTGACGATCTCCGGCAGGGCGTTGCCGAGGCGGCGGCGCAACTCATCGGCGAAGGCCGCCGCGCCGGCGGCGTTGCCGAAGGCGCCCAACTGCAGCCAGGTGGTGCCGTCTGGCTCCGGGATCAGGGGCGCGGCCGGCAGCGGCAGGGTGGCCACCGCGGTCGATTCCGTGGGTGCCTCGGGGTCGATCGCCTCAACCACCACCGGGGTGACGCCCTTCAGAATGTCTAGCTTCCAGGCCGCGGTGTAGGAAAGATCGATGACGCGGTCGCTGTGGAAGGGGCCGCGGTCGTTTACCCGCACCACCACGCTGCGGCCGTTGGCCGGGTTGCTGACCCGCGCGTAGCTGGGGATGGGCAGAGTCGGGTGGGCGGCGGTCATGGCGTACATGTCGTAGGGCTCACCGGAAGCGGTCGGCTTGCCGTGGAAGCGGCGGCCGTACCAGGATGCCATGCCCTCCTGGCGGAAGCCGCGGGCGTCGGCCAGCGGCACGAAGCTGCGCCCGAGGACGGTGTAGGGGCGGTTCTTGGCGCGCATCGGTGTCTCCGGCCGCGGCACCGCGTCGGGGATCGCGGCCAGGTCGGCGGGTGTCTGTGCACCGGGGCCATCGTCCTTGTAGTAGCCGCCACTGCCCGGTACTGGCTCGCGGCCGCTGCGGGTGTCGAACACGGCACAGCCGCCCAGGCCCGTGGCGAGGCATGAAACGGTCAGCAGTCCGGCGAACAACCTCATGTTTTGACGAGCTTTTTGTGCGTGGCAACGCTCATCACGATACCAAAGCCGAGCAGCACTGTCAGCATCGAGGTGCCGCCGTAGCTGACCAGGGGCAGCGGCACCCCCACCAC
>JAQVJE010000019.1:0-22879 GCA_028695325.1 Gallionellaceae bacterium | reverse complement strand
GTGAACTGCATCAGGCGCTGCGGCGGCACCAGGGAGATGGCCAGCATGGCGGCGAGTGCCACGCCCATGTTGGCGAGGTGGCTGCTCAGTTTGGCGGTGCTGGCGCCGGCGGCGCTGTACACCGACAGGCAGCTGAGCAGCAGCAGCAGCCCGAGCAGGGCCATCAGCGTGGGGTCGAGATGGCCGACCAGGCGGCGCAGCCAGTACTTAATCATCATGTTCCTCCTCGCGCAGGGCGTCGACGAGGGGTAGGCTGGCGTCGTCGGCCGGGCTGCTGTCTTCCTGTTCCTCCTCCAGGACCGGCGCCCGCTCGGCGACCGGCGGTCTTTCGCCCGGCAACAGGCCGAGTAGCCAGTAGTCCATCACCTCGCGGGCGATCGGTGCCGCCGTGCTGCCGCCGTGGCCGCCGTTTTCCACCATCACGGCGACCACGATGCGCGGCGCCTCGGCCGGTGCGTAGGCGATGAACAGGGCGTGGTCGCGGAGGCGCTCATGCACCTTGGACTCGTCGTAGCGCTCGTGCTGCTTGATGCCGATCACCTGGGCGGTGCCGGTCTTGCCGGCGGCCAGGTAGGGGGTGCCGGCGAAGGCGCCGGCGGCGGTGCCGCCGGGCTGGGTGACCGCCACCATGGCGTCCTGGACGATGCGCAGGTGCGCGGGCTTGAGGTCGAGGCGACGCAAGGCCTGCGCGGCGGCGTAGTGCAGGCTGCCGTCGGCGGGGTCGCTCCAGGCGCGCAGCAGCTGCGGCTTGTACACCGTGCCGCCGTTGGCGACCGCCATGGTGGCCACCGCCAGCTGCATCGGCGTGGTCAGGTTGTAGCCCTGGCCGATGCCGGCGATGACCGTCTCGCCCGGCCACCAGATCTGCTTGAAGCGCTGCTGCTTCCAGGCTGGGCTGGGCAGCACGCCGGCCAGCTCGCCGTCGAGGTCGATCTCGGTGCGGCGTCCGAAGCCGAGCGGGGAAAGGAAGTCGTGCATGCGCTGGATGCCCAACTGGTGCGCCAGCTGGTAGTAGTAGGTGTCGCAGGAGATGACGATGGATTTCTTCAGGTCGACGATGCCGTGGCCGCCAGCCTTCCAGTCGCGGTAGCGGTGGCGGCTGCCCGGCAGGGAGTAGTAGCCTGGGTCGTCGATGGTGTCGGCGGGGCGGCGCAGGCCCAGCTCCAGGCCGGCCAGGGCCATGAACGGCTTGATGGTCGAGCCGGGCGGGTAGACGCCGCGCAGGGCGCGGTTGATGAGCGGGCGGTCCGGGCTCTCGTTGAGCCCCTTCCAGGACACCGGGTCGATGCCGTCGATGAACAGGTTGGGGTCAAAGCCGGGCTTGGACACCAGGGCGAGGACGCCGCCGTCGCGCGGGTCGAGGGCGACCAGGGCGCCGCGCAGGGAGCCGAACGAGGCCTCGGCGACCTGCTGCAGCTTGGTGTCAAGGTTCAGGTGGATGTCGTTGCCGGCCTGCGGCGCCGTGCGCGACAGGATGCGCACCGCCTTGCCGGCGGAGTCGACCTCGACCTTCTCGATGCCGGTGCGGCCGTGCAGCCAGCGCTCGTAGCTCTTCTCGATGCCGAGCTTGCCGATCAGGTCGGTGCCGCGGTAGTTGGCCTCCTGACCGTTCTCGCGCAGGCGTTCGATGTCCTTGTCGTTGATGCGGCCGATATAGCCGACCACGTGGGCGAAGGAGTCGGCGAACGGGTAATGGCGGAACAGGCGGGCGCGCACCTCGACGCCGGGGAAGCGGAAGCGGTTGACCGTGAAGCGGGCCACCTCGTCCTCGCTCAGGCGGTAGCGGATCGGGATGCTCTCGAAGTTCTTGCTCTCGGCCAGGAGGCGCTTGAAGCGCTTGCGGTCGGCGTCCTCGATCCTGACGATGGCGGCCAGGCGGTCGAGGGTGTCCTCCAGGCCGCCGGTCTTGGCCGGGGTGATCTCCAGGGTATGGGCGGAGTAGTTGTGCGCCAGGATGGTGCCGCTGCGGTCGTAGATGGCGCCGCGCGACGGCTTCGCCGGCACCAGGGCGATGCGGTTGTTCTCCGCCAGGGCGTGGTAGCGGTCGTACTGGATCGCCTGCAGCCAGACGAAGCGGCCGAACAACACCAGGAACAGCAGCGCGGCGCCGGCAGCGGCGATGCGGATGCGGTTGTAGTAGCGCTGGAATTCCTCGTGGGCGTTGGGCAGCTTCAAGCCGGGTTCCTGGGTCTAGCGGGCGGCGGGCTCGATGAACATCTCGTTGCTCCAGCCGGTCAGGCGGTCGAACAGGTGGGCGAGCGGCAGCCAGCACAGCGCCGCGACCAGGCCGGCGGCCAGGTGGCGCCAGTCAGCGTCGGGCAGGTCGAAGGCGAGGCCGATGAGCAGCACCAGGGCCTGCTGGCCGAGGAAGATCGGCAGCAGTTGCAGGGCGCGTCCGGACACCTCGAAGTTCTCCAGGCGGCGGCGCAGCTGGACAACCAGGAAGGCGGTCACCGAATAGGCAAGCCCCTGCTGGCCGATGAGGCCACCGAGGGCGGCGTCGGCGAGCAGGCCGAGCACCAGGGCCAGGCCCTGGCCGGCGGCGTGGGGGGCGTGGATCAGCCAGTAACAGAGGATCACCAGGGTGAAGTCGGGCACCAGCCAGAGCATGCCGCCCGGCCAGGGCAGCAGGGTGGCCAGCCAGGCCAGGGCCAGGCTGCCGTAGACCAGCCGGCGCGACGGCGGCGCGACGAGCTGCGGACCCTGGGGGACGAGCGGGCGGTTGGCGGTCATGGCGTGGGCTCTTCCTTCTTGGCCTTCAGCACGAGCACGTGGCGGTGCTGGCCGATCTCCGCGGCCGGCTGGCAGATCGCGCGCGCAAACGGCGTCTGGCGCGGCGGCTCGACGCTCAGCACGCGGGCGACCTGGAGGCCGGGCGGGTAGACGCCGTCAAGCCCAGAGGTGACCAGCACGTCGTCTGCCTTGAGGTCGGCGTGCATGTCCAGGTAGCGCACCTCCAGCAGGCTGTCGGCGCCGGTGCCGGAGACGATCAGGCGCAGTCCGTTGCGCAGGTTCAGCACCGGCGCGGCCTGTTCGCTGGAGGTCAGCAGGGTGACCACGCTGCTGTCCGGATAGACCGCGGTGACCTGGCCGAGCAGGCCGGCGGCGTCGACCACCGGCCGGCCGGGCTCGATGCCGTCGGCGCTGCCGCGGTCGATGACCAGGCGGCGCGCAAAGGGGTCGGGCAGGATGCGGGTGATGCGGGCGGCGACCGCCACCGTCCCGGCGGTCGGCGGCAGGTCGAGCAGGGCGCGCAGGCGGGTGTTCTCCGCCTCCAGTTCCTGGCGGTCCTGCAGCAGGGCGGCGAGGCGCTCACCCTCGGCCGCCATGCGGCGCTTCTCGCGCACCAGTTCGGCGTGCTGGGAAAAGAACTCGGCGGCGTCGCCGAGGAGGTCGAACGGTCGCGCCAGGGCGGCTTGCACCGGGTGGACCAGGGCCGCCACGCTGCTGCGTACCGCGTTGAGGGCGCCATAGCGGCTGTCTACCACCATCAGCGCCAGGCAGGCCAGGCCGTACATGGCCAGGCGGACGGTCGGCCCGATGGCGCGGGCGAACATCGGGGCATGGGCCATGATTCAGGGCGAGCGCCTGCGGCGCTCAGATGCCACCTCCTCCGCGAGCGGGGGAGACTGCCGAGTGGTAGAAGCCGTCCATGGCGCGTGCAGGCGTGTCATCGGCAGGGACGGCGGCGGCGGTCAGTCGTTGGTGAACACCGTGGCCAGTCGGTCCATCTCCTCCAGCGCCCGGCCGGAACCGCGCGCCACGCAGGTGAGCGGGTCGTCGGCGACGATCACCGGCAGGCCGGTCTCTTCCATCAGCAGGCGGTCGATGTCGCACAGCAGGGCGCCGCCGCCGGTCAGCACCATGCCCTTGTCGGCGATGTCGGCGCCCAACTCCGGCGGGGTCTGTTCGAGGGCCGACTTGACCGCCGAGACGATGGTGTTGAGCGGCTCGGTGAGGGCCTCGAGGATCTCGTTGGAGGTGATGGTGAAGCTGCGCGGAATGCCCTCGGCCAGGTTGCGGCCCTTCACTTCCATCTCGCGCACCTCCGAGCTGGGGAAGGCGGAGCCGATCTCCTTCTTGATCGACTCGGCGGTGGATTCGCCGATCAGCATGCCGTAGTTGCGGCGGATGTAGTTGATGATGGCATCGTCGAACTTGTCGCCACCCACCCGCACCGAGGTGGAGTAGACCATGCCGCCGAGGGAGATCACGCCCACCTCGGTGGTGCCGCCGCCGATGTCCACCACCATGGAGCCCGTCGCCTCGGCCACCGGCAGGCCGGCGCCGATGGCGGCCGCCATGGGTTCCTCGATCAAATAGACCTGGCGCGCGCCGGCGCCGATGGCCGACTCGCGGATGGCGCGGCGCTCCACCTGGGTGGCCCCGGACGGCACGCAGATGATGATGCGTGGGCTGGGGTGGAACAGGCGGGTGTCGTGCACCTTCTTGATGAAGAACTTGAGCATCTGCTCGGTGATGTTGAAGTCGGCGATGACGCCGTCCTTCATGGGCCGGATGGCGGCGATGTTGCCGGGCGTGCGGCCGAGCATCTGCTTGGCTTCGAGGCCGACCGCCTGGATGGTCTTCTTGCCGGTGGGGCCTTCCTGGCGGATGGCAACCACGGAGGGCTCGTCGAGGACGATGTCGCGGCCGCGCACGTAGATCAGGGTGTTGGCGGTGCCGAGGTCGATGGCCAGGTCGGTGGAGAAATAACCGCGGAGGGAACTGAACATTTTGAGGTGTATGGGCGGGTCAGAAAATCGAGCGCCGTATGATAACCTACAAGTCTTTGTCGTATAAGGTTTTAACTATCCATGTCCCTATCTCCGGATGATGTGAAACGCATCGCCCACCTGGCCCGCATCCGGGTCACCGACGCCGAGGCCGAGCACACCCGCGGCCAACTCAACGGCATCTTCGACCTGATCGCCGCGATGCAGGCCGTCGATACCGCCGGCGTCGCCCCCATGGCCCATGCCCGCGACGTCTTCCAGCGCCTGCGCGCCGACGTGGTCACCGAGCCCGACCGCCGCGACGCCTACCAGGCGGCCGCCCCACAGACCGAGGCCGGCCTCTACCTGGTGCCTAAAGTAATCGAATAAGCCGCCATGTCCCAGCAAACCATCAAGAATCTCGCTGACCTGTTGGCGAGCGGCAAGACCTCCAGCGTCGAGCTGTGCCAGGACTACCTGGCCCGCATCGGCGCCCGCAACCCGGAGCTCAACGCCTTCATCACCGTCGACCCCGACAAGACCCTGGCTGAGGCACGCGCCGCCGACGCCGCTCGCGCCGCCGGTTCGGCCGGCCCGCTCACCGGCGTGCCCGTCGCCCACAAGGACATCTTCTGCGCCGAGGGCTGGCTGACCACCTGCGGCTCGCGCATGCTGCACAACTTCGTCTCGCCCTACGATGCCCACGTCATCAGCCAGTTCAAGGCCGCCGGCATGCCCACCCTGGGCAAGACCAACATGGACGAGTTCGCCATGGGCTCGTCGAACGAGACCAGCCACTTCGGCGCGGTGAAGAACCCCTGGGACGTGGCCCGGGTGCCCGGCGGTTCCTCCGGCGGCTCGGCCGCCTGCGTCGCGGCGGGGCTGGCCCCGGCCGCCACCGGCACCGACACCGGCGGCTCCATCCGCCAGCCGGCCGCCCTCACCGGCATCACCGGCCTCAAGCCCACCTATGGCGTGGTGTCGCGCTACGGCATGATCGCCTTCGCCTCCTCGCTGGACCAGGCCGGCCCGATGGCCCGCACGGCCGAGGACTGCGCCCTGCTGCTCAACGTCATGGCCGGCTTCGACGAGCGCGACTCCACCAGCCTGGAGCGGGAAAATGAGGACTACGCCCGCGACCTGGCCAAGCCGCTCAACGGCCTGCGCATCGGCCTGCCCAAGGAGTTCTTCGGCGCGGGCCTGACCGGCGACACCGCCCAGGCGGTCCAGGCGGCCATCAATGAGTTCCGCAAGCTGGGCGCCACCACGGTCGAGGTCAGCCTGCCCAACTCCGGCCTCTCGGTGGCGGCCTACTACGTCATCGCGCCGGCCGAGGCGTCCAGCAACCTGTCGCGCTTCGACGGCGTCCGCTACGGCTACCGCACCAAGGACTACACGGACCTCACCGACATGTACGAGAAGACCCGCGCCGAGGGTTTCGGCGCCGAGGTCAAGCGGCGCATCCTGATCGGCACCTACGTGCTCTCCCACGGCTACTACGATGCCTACTACATCCAGGCCCAGAAGCTCAGGCGCCTGATCGCGCAGGACTTCGCCAAGGCCTATGAGCAGTGCGACGTCATCCTCGGCCCCACTGCGCCCACCACCGCGTTCAAATTGGGCGAGAAGGCCGACGACCCTGTGCAGATGTATCTCTCCGACATCTACACCATCGCCGTCAACCTGGCCGGCCTGCCCGGCATATCCATGCCCTGCGGCTTCGACGCACAGGGACTGCCCATCGGCCTGCAGCTGATCGGCGACTACTTCGCCGAGGCCAGGATGCTCAACGTCGCCCACCAGTACCAGCTGGCCACCGATTGGCACCAGCGCACGCCGGGAGGCTACTGACCATGCAATGGGAAACCGTCATCGGGCTGGAGGTGCACACCCAGCTCACCACGCAATCGAAGATCTTCTCGGGCGCCAGCACGGCCTTCGGCGCCGAACCCAACCGGCAGGCCTGCGGGGTGGACATCGCCCTGCCCGGCGTGCTGCCGGTCTTGAACAAGGGCGCCGTCGAGCGTGCCATCCGCTTCGGCCTCGCCATCGGCGCCAGGCTCAACCGGGTCAACGTGTTCGCGCGCAAGAACTACTTCTACCCGGACCTCCCGAAGGGCTACCAGATCAGCCAGTTCGAGTTGCCCATCGTCGAGGGCGGCACGCTGACCATCCAGGTTGGCGACCAGGAAAAGACCGTCCGCATCACCCGCGCCCACCTCGAAGAGGACGCCGGCAAGTCGCTGCACGAGGACTTCCACGGCATGACCGGCATCGACCTCAACCGCGCCGGCACGCCGCTACTGGAGATCGTCTCCGAGCCGGACATGCGTTCGGCCAAGGAGGCGGTGGCCTACGCCAAGGCGTTGCACACCCTGGTGACCTGGATCGGCACCTGCGATGGCAACATGCAGGAAGGCAGCTTCCGGGTCGACGCCAACGTATCGGTGCGGCCCAAGGGCCAACAGGAGTTCGGCACCCGGCGCGAGATCAAGAACCTCAATTCCTTCCGCTTCCTCGAGCAGGCCATCGACTACGAGGTGCGCTGGCAGATCGCCCAGATCGAGGATGGCCACAAGATCCAGCAGGCCACCGTGCTGTTCGATGCGGATACCGGCGAGACCCGCATGATGCGGACCAAGGAAGACGCCCACGACTACCGCTATTTCCCCGACCCGGACCTCTTGCCGGTGAAGCTGGAGGAGGACTGGATCGAGCAGGTGAAAGCGGCGATGCCGGAGCTGCCGCAGGCCAAGCAGGCCCGCTACACGGGCGAGTTCGGCCTCTCCGCCTACGACGCCGCCACCTTGACCGCCAGCCGGGCCATGGCCGACTACTTCGAAGCGGTGGCCGCCGCCCTGGCCAAGGCTGACGCCAAGCTGGCCGCCAACTGGGTGATGGGAGAGCTGTCTGCGGCGCTGAACAAGGCCGAGCTGGACATCGCCATGAGCCCGATCCCGGCCGAACGCCTGGCCAGGCTGCTCGGCCGCATCCAGGACGGCACCCTGTCGGGTAAGCTGGCCAGGCAGGTGTTCGACATCATGTGGACCGAGGGCGGCGAGCCCGACGTCATCATCGAGGCCAAGGGCCTCAGGCAGATGTCGGATAACGGCGAGATCGAGCGCATCATCGACGAGGTCCTGGCCGCCAACCCGAAGTCGGTTGAGGAGTTCCGCGCCGGCAAGGAAAAGGCCTTCAACGCCCTGGTCGGCCAGGTCATGAAGGCCACCAAGGGGAAGGCCAACCCCGCCCAGGTCAACGAGCTGCTGCGCGCCCGGCTGGCCGGCTGAGCGTTCAGCGGCCGGCGGTCAGCACGATATAGCGCGCGCGGTCGGCGTCGTAGCGGGCGCCTGCCTCGGTCAGGGACCTGCGGCGCTCAGCGAGCATACCGTCGATGCGTTCCAGCTCGGCCGGCGAGGTGGTGTGCCGGCGCAGGGCCAGCAGGTTGTCGAGCAGGGCCTGTTCCTGCGTCAGGGTGCGCGCCCGCGCGGCGTCGATCTCCTGTACGCTGCCGTAGGTGGCGAGGAGGGCGTTGTCGCGCCGCTGCCGTGCCAGCGCCTCGCGTGCCACGGTCTCCTTATGCGCCTGCTCCTGTGCCTGCCGGGCGCGTTCGTCAGCGGTGGCCGGTGCCGGCTCGATGCGCCGGATCACCCGCCCCTGGGCGTTCAGCTCGACGTGGCCGCGGTTGGTGTATTGTGGCGGCAGGGTGTCGCCGTAATGGACGCCGCCCCGCTCGTCCACCCAGCGATAGGTCGACGCCCAGGCAGCTGGGGCTGCCAGCAGGGCCGCCAGGGCGGCGATGCTCAGGTGGCGCCGTATTGCGCGCGATAGTGCGCGATGGCGGTGCGTGTATCTGCCCATTCCGGCCTCCCGTCCAGGAATGCTTGCAGGTCGTCGAGGTCGACGATGCTGATGACCGGCAGGCCGTGCTGCCGGCTCACTTCTTGTACGGCGGACAACTCGCCGAGGCCGCGTTCCATGCGGTCCAGCGCGATGGCGACGCCACAGGGCGTGGCGCCGGCGGCGCGGATCAGATCCACCGATTCGCGCACCGAGGTGCCGGCCGAGATGACGTCGTCGACGATCAGGATGCGGCCTTGCAGGGGGGCGCCGACGATGCTGCCGCCCTCGCCGTGGTCCTTGGCTTCCTTGCGATTGTAGCTGTAGGGCACGTTGCGGCCCATGCCGGCCAAGGCCACTGCCACCGTGGCGGCGAGCGGGATGCCCTTGTAGGCCGGCCCGAACAGGCCGTCGAAGGCGAGGCCGGAAGTGAGGATGGCGCTGGCGTAGAACTCGCCCAGCCGCTTCAGGGACAGGCCGTCGTTGAACAGGCCGGCGTTGAAGAAATATGGCGAGAGGCGCCCGGCCTTGGTCTTGAACTCGCCGAACAGCAGTACCTGGCGGTCGATGGCGAACTCGAGGAATTCCTGTTTGAACGGCTGCATTGCATCATCCCTTGGCTGTCTGGCGGCATTGTAATTCAAATGGCCGGCTCCCCACGTCCGGCGGCGGCACTGCAGCCCCCGGCGGCGCAAGGGCCGCCGTGGTTGACGCCACCGCGCCGCGGTGGCCAGAATGGGGGCATGGCTCACCTTCATTGCAACCCCGCCGTCATCCGCCGCCTGCCGCTGCGCAAGTGGCTGCGCATGCGCCGTCCGGGGCCGGGGGAAGGTTGATCCAGCAGTAGCGATACGATTCCCAGCGCAGGCCGCGGACTCAAAAAGTCCGCGGCCTTTTTTGTTTTTCCTTACCCAGGAGAAAGCATCATGTCCGTACCGGCCGCCTATCTCACCGTCATCCTGATCTGGTCGACCACGCCCCTGGCCATCAAGTGGAGCGCCCAGGGCGCGGGCTTCGCCTTTGCCGTCGCCGCCCGCATGGCCATCGGCCTGGCCGTCGCCGCCCTGGTCATCGCCGTCTGGCGGGTTGCCCTGCCCCTGCACCGGCGCGCCCGCATGAGCTACCTGGCCGGCGGCCTGGGCCAGTTTGGCGCCATGAGCCTGACCTACTGGGGCGCCCAGTACATCCACTCCGGCCTGGTCTCGGTGTTGTTCGGCCTGTCGCCCCTGGCCACCGGCCTGATGGCAAGCGCCTGGCTGCGGGAGGAGGCCCTCACGCCGGCCAGACTGGCTGGCATGCTGTTCGGCATGGCCGGGCTCACGATCATCTTCGGCGACAGCGGCGAGATGGGCGGCGCCCATGCCGTGGCCGGGGTGGCCGCACTGCTGGCGGCGGTGGCGATCTATTCGGCCAGCCTGGTGTGGGTGAAGCGCATCGGCGACGACAGCCCGCCGCTCGCCACCACGGCCGGCACCCTGGCAGTGTCGCTGCCGCTGTTCGGCCTGGTCTGGTGGCTGGCCGGGGCCGAGGCGCCGGCCGCCATGCCGCTGCGTGCCGGCGCCGCCATCGTCTACCTGGGCGTGTTCGGCTCGGTGCTCGGTTTCGCGCTCTATTACTACGTCATCAAGTGCCTGGACACCGGCAAGGTGGCCCTCATCACACTGGTCACCCCGGTGCTCGCCTTGCTGCTCGGCGGCCTGCTCAACGGCGAGGCGGTCAGCGTACGGGTCTGGCTGGGCGCGGCCCTGATCGGTCTGGGCCTGGCGGTGCATCAGTGGCGGACGGTGGCGGGCGCGCTGGCCCCGCGCTGAGCGAGGATGGGCGCCCTGGCCGGCTTAAGCCTCGCTTCAGCCTGGCTTAAGTGCGGCTTCAGGTCGCCCCGCTAACCTTCGCAGCACGTCCAATCCGGGACGCGTCATCGCAAAAGGAACACCGAAATGAACAAGCTCATCGCCTCCGCCATGCTCACCTTCGCCGCCAGCGCCGCCCAGGCCGGCCCCACCTGCAACGTGCCGCAGGAGAAGTGGATGAAGGAGGCCGACTTCAAGGCCCGCATGACTGCCCAGGGCTACCAGATCAAGACCTTCAAGGTCAGCAAGGGCAAGTGCTACGAGATCTATGGCTGGGACAAGACCGGCAAGAGGGTCGAGATCTACTTCGACCCCGCCACCGCCGCCGTGCTGGAAGCCAAGTAAGCCCGCGCGGGCGGTCGGGCCGCCCGCTTTTTCCAAGGAGGCAGACCATGACCCCATCATTCACCCGCCAGGCCGTGCCGGTCTGGGACCCATTCGTGCGCATCTTCCACTGGAGCCTGGTGGCCGGCGTGCTGGCGAACTTCTTCGTCATCGATGATGGAGAAGCGGTGCACCAGTGGCTGGGCTACACGGTGACAGCCCTGGTGCTGGCCCGCATCGCCTGGGGCTTCGTCGGCAGCCAACACGCGCGCTTCGCCGACTTCTTCCCCACCCCGGCGCGCCTGCGCCGGCACCTCGCCGACCTGCGCGCCGGCCGGCGCGACTTCCATGCCGGGCACAACCCCTTGGGCGCCCTCATGATGCTGGCCCTGATCGGGCTGGTGCTGTCGCTCGGCGTGACCGGCTACATGCAGGGCCTGGATGCCTACTGGGGCGAGGAGTGGCTGCAGGAACTGCACGAAGGCATCGCCACCTTCCTGATCGGCCTGGCAGGTCTGCACGCCCTGGCGGCCATCGTCATGAGCCGGTTGCAGCGGGTGAATCTGGTCAAGGCCATGGTTACCGGCATCAAGGTGCGCCAGGAGATGTCCTAGCCTGGCCGGGGGCGACGTGCCACACTGGCTCGTCGCCCCCGCCGAGGCCGGACCATGACCGCACTGCAACGCTGCCCCTGGTGCGGCAGCGACCCCCTCTATGTCGCTTACCATGACAGCGAGTGGGGCGTGCCGCTGCACGACGAGCACGCCCTCTTCGAGGCGCTCATCCTGGATGGCGCCCAGGCCGGCCTGTCCTGGTTCACCATCCTGAAGAAGCGGGAAAACTACCGGCGCGCCTTCCACGACTTCGACGCCGGGTGCATCGCCCGCTATGGTGAGGCCGACGTCGTCCGCCTGCTGGCCGACCCCGGCATCGTGCGCAACCGGGCCAAGATCGAGGCGGCGATCGGCAATGCCCGCGCCGTCCTGGCGATACGCGATGAATTCGGCGGCCTCGACGCCTACCTGTGGCGCTTCGTAGACGGCCGCCCCATCGTCAACGCCTGGCGCGACCTGGCCGAGGTGCCGGCCAGCACGCCGCTCGCCGACGCCCTCAGCCGCGACCTGCGGCAACGCGGCTGCAAGTTCGTCGGCCCCACCATCTGCTACGCCTTCATGCAGGGGGTGGGACTGGTCAACGACCACCTGGTGTCCTGCTTTCGCCACCGCGAACTGGCCGGCGGCTGACCATCAGACGGCGTGCATGGCCGCCCGCACCCGGGCCAGGCGGCCGTCGCGGTAGTCGGCGAAGGCCTGCTCGATCTCCTCGCGGCTGTTCATGACGAAGGGACCGTATTGCACGATGGGTTCGCCGATCGGCCGCCCGGCCACCAGGATGAACCGGGCGCCGCCGGCGCCGGCTCGCAGCGATACCTCATCGCCGTCGCCCAGCACCGCCAGCCGGTGAGCCGGCAGGGCCTGGCCGGACAGTTCGGCGTCGCCCTCATAGACGTAGACGAAGGCGTTGTGCGTGGCCGGCAGCGGGCGTGCGAAGACGGCACCGGCGGGCAGGGTGATGTCCAGGTAGAGCACGTTGGTGATGGGGTCCTCGACCACCCCGCGCACGCCGCTGTGCTCGCCGGCCAGTACGCGGACACGGATGCCGTCGGCAGTGACCTCGGGAATCGCGGCGGGCGAGAACTCCTGGTAGACCGGATCGGACATCTTCTCGGCCGCCGGCAGGTTGATCCAGAGTTGGAAGCCGCGCATGAGGCCGTTCACCTGGCGCGGCATCTCGGAATGGATGACACCGCTCGCTGCCTTCATCCACTGCGCGCCGCCGGCGCGCAGGTCGCCCCGGTTGCCGAGGCTGTCGCGGTGCTCCATGTGGCCGTCGAGCATGTAGGTGAAGGTGACGAAGCCGCGGTGCGGGTGGTCGGGAAAGCCGGCCAGGTAGTCGTCCGGGACCTCGCTGCCGAAGTGGTCCAGCATCAGGAAGGGATCGAGATTCTTCAGCGCCGCGGTGCCGATGCTGCGGCGCAGGGCGACGCCGGCGCCGTCCGAGGTGGCGACGGCCGCGATGGTCTGGCGGATGGTTCGGGTGGTCATGGTGGGTTCCTCGTTCTGGCTGGCGCGCGGTGGCGCCCGGTGCAGCCATTATTGACGTCGCTGTCGTCGGGATAAAGACGGCACAGTGCAATGAATTGTCTTGTATTACTGAACAATTACCGTGTCTGGCGCGCCACCGCCCGCTGGTGTGCCAGGCCGGCCAGCAGGGTGACGAGGCCGCAGGCGAACAGGGTCGGCCGGATGCCGGCGAGGTGGGCCAGGCTGCCCACCGCCAGGCTGCCGAGCGGGGCAACGCCGAGGAAGGCCATGGAGAAGGTGGCCATGACGCGGCCGCGCATGTCGTCGCGCACCCAGCTCTGCAGCAGGGTGTTGCTGCCGGCCGCCACCAGGACCACGGAGAAGCCCAGCACCATGAGGATCGGGTAGGCCAGCGCGTGCATCTCGTTGACGGCGAACAGGGCCAGGGCCGCGCCCGCGGTCGCCGCGGCCAGGGAGACGCGGCGGGCGAGGCCTGCGATGGAGGTGCGCGCGGCGAGGAACATCGCCGCCACGAGGGAGCCGGCGCCGGCGCTGCTGACCAGGAGGCCCAGGGTGCGGGCGTCGCCACCGAAGATGGTGCGGGCGTAGAGCGGCATCATCGTGACGTAGGGTGCAATCATGAAGCTCACTGTCGCCACCAGGATCAGGAACAGGCGGATGTCGCGGTGGCCGAAGGTGTAGGCGAGGCCGTCGCGGAGGGCGTGCAGGGGCCGCTTGGAGGCGTCGCCGGCCGGACGCGCGCGCAGGGCCGCAAGGGCCAGCAGCACGGCCAGGTAGGACAGGGCGTTGAGCAGGAAGCACACTGCCTCGCCGACCCAGGCGACGATGAAGCCGGCCAGGGCCGGGCCGACGAAGCGGGTCGCGTTCATCATGAAGGAGTTGAGGGCGATCGCGTTGGCCAGATTGGTGCGCTCGCCGACCAGATACACCACCAGCGATTGCCGGGCCGGCACGTCCACAGCGTTGATGCAGCCGAGCAAGAAGGCCAGGGCCAGGAGCAGGGGCGGGGTGATCCAGCCCTGCCAGGTCAAGAGTGCCAGGGCCAGTGCCTGGGCCATGGCCAGGGTCTGGGTGGCCATCATCAGGCGACGGCGGTCGATGCGGTCGGCCCACACGCCGCCGAATGGACCGAACAGCAGGATCGGCACCTGGCTGGCGAAGCCGAGCAGGCCTAGCATGAGCACCGAATCGGTTAGCCGATAGACCAGCCAGGCCATGGCGATCTGCTGCATCCAGGTGCCCGCCACCGAGACCAATTGACCGGCGAAGTAGATGCGGAAGTCGCGCGCACGCAGGGCGCGCAAGGGGTGGGGCAGGGCGGCGGGCAAGGGCGGATGGCGGCTGGGCGACTTTGCCTGGATCGTAGCACGCCACCTTGCCTACGGACCGGCTTGACACTCTGTGATGCAGAGCTATAACCTCTGCATCACAGAGTACGAAGCCGACTGCCATGCCAGACCCCCAGCAACAGATCCAGGCCATCCAGTCCATGCTGGCCGCCGGCCACCGCAGCGTCCATCTGGAGCGTCACAGCCTGCTAATGATCGGTGGCGTGGGTGGTTTCCTGGGCGTGGCCACGGAATGGGTGATTACCGCCGAGCGTTTCCCGGACATGGGCCAGCGCGGTCTTGCCCTGCTCGCCTGGCTGGCCGTCTGGCTGGGGGGCATGGCCCTGGCCGAGCACATCCTCACCCGGCGTGCCCGCGCCCGCCGGGCGGAGACCCTGCCCTTCGCCCAGGCCCAGGTCACCCGTGCCTGGTGGATGCTCCTGGGGGTGGGCTGCCTGGCCTCCTGCGCCATGGTCTTCCATGGCGGCGGCGGCATGGTCTATGCCCTCTGGACCGTGCTACTGGGCCTGGGCATCTACTTCTACGGCCTGTTCTCGCGCCCCCTGGTGGAATGGATCGGCCTGGCCACCATCCTGCTGGGCATCGTCGGCCTGGCGGCCGGCCTGCCTTACGGGGCCACCCGCTGGCTCAACGCCGCCTGTTTCGCCATCGGCATGCCCCTGGCCGGCTGGCTCAACCTACGCTACGGCAACACCGAGCCGGTCCGGCGCACGCTGGTGCTGGCCGGCTGGCTTACGCTGGTGGTGACGCCTGCCCTGCTGTTGGCACGTCTGCCCGCCACCCCGGCGCCCCATGCCCTCGGTCCCGGCGAGCGGGTGCTGCGCCTGGAGGCCGGTGCACGGGTGCCGTTGCGGCTGGACCTGGAGGGGCCCATCGTGGCCGCCGATCCTGGCGCCGGCCTCGACCTCACCCTGGCCCGGCCGGTGGAGGTGGCCCTGCGTGACGGCCGCCCGGACGGCCGTTACCGCATTGGTGACGGCCCCTGGCACGCCATCCACGACGGCATCCTGTACCTGCGCATCGACCGCATCGAGCCACGCCTGGCCGGCGATGGCCCCGAGGTGCGCGCCCATGCCCATTTCGGCGGCGCCGAATTCGAAGGAGATAGCCGATGACCGGCCCACTGCCCCCGCTCGACCCCTTGCTGCACCAGCCCGCCCGCACCCAGCTGGTGGCCTACCTGTCCGGCCGAGGCGAGGCCACCTTTTCCGAGCTGAAGCGGGTGCTCGGCGTCACCGACGGCAACCTGGGTGCCCACCTGGGCAAGCTCGTCGAGGCCGGCTACCTGGCCACCGCCGAGGCCGCCGCCGGCCCCCGCGCGCAGACCGCGTACCACCTTACCGACAGCGGCCGCGCCGCCCTGGCCGATTATGTCGCCCGCCTCACCGCACTGGTGGGCCTGAGCGCCGGCGACGCGACCGCCCCCCGTCCCGTGACCGAACCCACGCCTGAACCAAGGAGTTGACCATGAAGACCCTGCCCGCCCTCCTCGCCATCGCCTTCCTGGCCGGTTGCGCCGGCCTGGCCCCGCCGCCGGCCGAACGGCTCGCCGCCCTGCCGGTGGTTGCCTATCCGGACCAGCCGCCGGCCGGCGATTACGTCTACAAGCTGCCGGCCGGACAGCCCATCGAGATGCGCCTGCGCGCCGACGGCAGCGCCCTGGATGGTGCCGTGGAGCAGACCGTGGGCGCGCGCCTCGCCCGCGACCTCTACCTGCACAAGCGCTGGGCCAGCGAGGACGGCCGTACCTGGGTGGCGGCCGACCAACTAATCGGGGTCAACCTCGCAGTCACCCTGCCGTCCTACACTAACCCGGGGCCGGCCGACATCCACCTGACGGTGGAACGCAAGGCCGGCAACTGAGGTCCATCTTTATCTTTGCCACTGGAGTACGTCATGAAGCACTGGTTGCAGGAAAACCGTACCCTGCTCGTCTTACTCGTTTGCCTGGGCCTGTTCCGCTCCGCCGTGGCGGACTGGAACCCGATTCCGTCAGGCTCCATGCGGCCCAGTCTGCTGGAGGGCGACGTGGTCCTGGTGAACCGGCTGGCCTACGACCTCAAGCTGCCCCTCACCGACATCGTGCTGACCCACCTGGGCGAGCCGGCGCGCGGCGACATCGTCACCTTCACCTCGCCCCGCGACGGCACCCGCCTGATCAAGCGCATCGTCGGCCTGCCCGGCGACCGGGTGGCGATGCGGGGCAACCGCCTCTACATCAATGGTACGGCGGCCAGTTACGATGTCCCCGAGACGAGCCTGGAACCGGGTGCTATCCCGGCCATGCGCCTGACCGAGAGCGTGGCCGGCGCCGGCTGGCAGGTACAGTTCCTGGCCCGTGCCGGTGCCCGCGACTTCGGTCCTGTGCGCGTACCGGCCGGGCACTACCTGATGCTGGGCGACAACCGCGACAACAGTGCCGACTCGCGCTGGTTCGGTTTCGTGCCCCGGCAAAGGCTGATCGGCCGGGCCGAGGCCGTCCTGGTCTCCGCCGACATCCTGGACGACTGGTTGCCGCGCCCGGAACGTTTCGGCCAGCGCCTGCGCTGAGCCGGCCATGACGCGACGCCTGGGGGCCGGACTGGCCGTCTCCCTGGCGTTGCACCTGGCACTGCTCGGCCTGGCGGGCCGACAGCATCGGCCTGTTTACCGGGATTGGCCGCAAGCGCCAGCCCTGACCGTGGAAATCCTGCCAATATCCGCACCGGAGCGGCCACCGCCGCCCCGCCCTGCCCCCTCCGTGGCCCCCGGCAAGGAGGCCGCAGCCAGGACTGCTGAGGCCAAGCCACCCGAACCGGAGCCTGCCATTCCCGGCGTCGTGCCCGAGGCCAAGGCCACAGCCACTGTCAGGGCCGCCCTGGATCTCGACGTCCTGTTGGCGGCCGCCCGCGCCCTGGCACGGGAAACCGCAGCGTCCCGAGACCGGGAAGAGCTCGTGCCGGCCGGGGAACGTCCCATACTGCCACTGCTCGCCCGTGCCATGCAGCGCGAGACCGCCGGGGAGAGGCGCCTGGCCGATGGCCTGGTGCGTGTAGTGACCGCCGATGGCCGGGCTTTCTGCCTGCAGGCCCCGCCCGGCGTGGTGCGCGGCGACATCGTCGACCCCCTGGCGGTGACGGTGACCTGCCCCTGAGGCCGCTGACGAGGCCTGCGACACCACGGCGGTGGTCGGCTGGCACTGCGCGGCCTAGACTAATGACCTGACCACCGCCAGCGACCGCCATGCACGCCACCAACTTCAACCTCGCCGCCTATTTCGACCGTATCGGTTATGCCGGCGATGCCGCACCTGACCTCGCCACAGTGACCGCCATCATGCGCCGGCAGCTCGAGTCGGTGCCCTTCGAGAACCTGGACGTCCAGGCCGGCAGGCCCATCTCCCTGGTGCCGGAGGACATCGTCGACAAGATCGTCCGCCGCCGCCGGGGCGGCTATTGCTACGAGGTCAACGGCTTGTTCGCCATGGTCCTGGAAGCGCTCGGCATCCCCTATCGCTTCGTGGGCTGCCGGCCGATGACCTACCCGGCGCGGCGGCCGCGCACCCACATGGCCATCCTAGCCCGTCTGGCAGGCGAGGATTGGCTGTGCGACGTCGGCTTCGGCAGCTACGGCCCGCGCGCGCCCCTGCGCCTGGCCGACACCGACCGGCCGCTGCGCCAGGACGGCGACACCTTCCTGCTGGCCCGCGCCGACGAGCGGGAATACCACCTCAAGGCACGGGTGGACGGCGCCTGGGCCGACCAGTACGGTTTCGACCTCGGCCACCAGGAATGGGTCGACTTCCTGCCCGCCAACTGGCTCAATTCCACCCACCCCGATACCCTGTTCGTGCAGAACCTGATCGTCATGCGCCAGACCCCGGCAGGCCGGATGATCCTGTTCAACGACCGCCTGAAGACGGTGGCCGACGGCGTCACCACCACCCGGCAGGTGGCGGCCGGGGAGCTGCCCGCCCTCCTGGCCGGGACCTTCGGCCTGGAGGTGGGGGCATGAACCCGGCCAAGGTCGACCGCGCCCGGCTGGTGCGCCTGGAAGACCTGCCCAACATCGGTACCGCCACCGCCGGCGACCTTCGCCGCCTCGGCATCCGGACCCCCGCCGACCTGGTCGGGCAGGACGCCCATGAACTCTATGACCGTCTCTGCCTGCTCTCCGGCCTGCGCCAGGACCCCTGCGTCCTCGACGTGCTGCAGTCGGTGGTCCGCTTCATGGCCGGCGAGCCCGCCCGGCCCTGGTGGTACTACAGCGGTGAGCGCAAGCGCGCCCAGGCCGCCGCGCGCAAGGCCTGAGCCGGTTGCCTGTGTGCCTTTTGCTACGGAGGCCGGGCCGGCCGCTGGCTAAGCTGGGGCCGCTTCCAATCCCGGAGCGTCACCAGGAGAACACCATGCAGACCATGCGTTTTTATATCGACAGCCACGACCGCGACACCGGCACCTTCCCCGCCCAGCTCTCGCCGGAAGACTTCCGTGGCTTTTACGCCCTCTACGAGGCCGCCTGCGCCGAGGAGGGCGTGGTGCCCCTGCGCACCCACGTCGGTTTCGAGGAGGGCCGCGCCTTCTGCTTCAACATGGCGCCGGATGCCGAGGCGGTGCGCCGGGTGCACGAGAAGCTCGGCCTGCCCTTCGACTCCATCACCGAGGTCACCACGGCGACGCCCGGCGACATGTTCTTCCGGCGCAGCGCAGCGTGATAATCGGCCAGGCCGGCCCTCACGGCCGGCCGCACGAACGAGGGAGCCCACCCTGAAAGAACTCGAACGTTTCGAACCCTTCCGCGCACTGGGCGAGGACAGCCGGGCCGTGCTGGCGCGCGGCCTGGTGCGGGCGGAATGCCCACGCGCCAGCATGGCCCTGCACAAGGGCCAACCGGTCTCCGGCGCCTACGTCGTGCTGTCCGGCCGCCTGCGCGTGTTCGCCCTGGCGCCCAACGGCACCGAGGCCACGCTGTACTTCATCGACCCCGGCGAGACCTGCGTCCTGGCCCTCAACTGCCTGTTCAACGACCTGCTCTACCCGGCCTGGGTGCAGGCCGAAACCAACACCCGCATCGCCCTCATCCCGGGCGCCGTCTACCGCACCCTGTTCGAGCGCGAGCCGGCGATCCAGAACCTCACCGTGCGCACCCTGTCCACCCTGGTGTTCCGCCTGATGTCGGATGGAACTGGTCCACTCCAGCCACCACAAACAGCGCCTGGCCAACTTCATCCTCATGCAGGCCGCCTCCGATGGCGTCCTGCGCATGACCCAGCAGCAGTTGGCACAGCACCTCGGCACCACGCGCGAGGTGGTGGCCCGGCTGTTGCAGGAGTTCGTCGGCCAGGGGTTGGTTGATACCCGCCGGGGGGCGGTGGCGATCAGGGATTTGTTCGGCTTGAGGCGGGTGGTGTCGGAGGAGATGACCCGGCCCTGAGGGCCGGGAGCCGTACCACGGCCATCATTCCTGCCCACCCGGGCCGTCGGACACCCTGGTCGGCCGGATCAGCCAGCTTGTCGTCTCGCTGTGGCGCATGAGCATGAACCAGAAGAAGAAGCCCGTGGTCAGTGGCCGGGAAATCCACGGCAAGGCCGGCCAGACATCCGTCAGGTCGAGCAGCATGCCCGTGCCGGGATGGGGACCGAAGCCCGCCAAGGCGGGAATGCGGTACCAGTAATAGCCGGCCACCGCGGCGGCGGCGAACAACCTGGCCAACCGGGTACGGCCCGCTGCCGTCAGGCCATAACGCCGGTAGGCGGCCGTGTAGAGTGCCAGGGAGACCAGGCCGCCGCCCAGGGGCCAGGCATACCCAGCCGCGATTCGATCGAGGGTCACCGCGCCCGCGTAATCCGGCACCTGGTACCAGCCCAGCACAAAGCCGGCGAAACCACCTGTCATGAGGTGTCCGGCGACCTTGGCAAGCCGGTCCGGTCCGGTGACCAGCGGGTTCATCGAACGGGTGGAGTCTGGACAGGGCGTGCTGCAACGACGGCAGGTGCCGCAACGCGCGTTGGTCGGCGTGAGGGCCGGCGCCTGGCCATACAGCTTTTCCACCGGGTGGATGGGACACAGGCCATTGCACCAGCCGCTGCGCCAGTCATAAAGCGAACCGAGCCCGAGCGCGAGTGCCGCCGCCGTCGTCAGCATCAGCGCGGTGGCGGGACCGTCGGTGTCGAGCAGTAGGTGGCGAAGCGGCACGATCAGCACCAGGGCGGCCAGGCCAAGCATGGTCAGCACGGCGCTTGCGCGGTGCCGCATCGGCCACTCCAGCGAACGCCCGATGCGGCCGGGCAGCAGGCTGAAGGTCGCCATCGGACAGATGTTGCGCCATACACCCGGGGCGATCACGATGAGCGCGGGCGCCAGCGGGATCAGGCCATTCCAGAACAAATCCAGGCCGATTGACGGCCGCAGGACCAAGGTCAGCACGAGAATGACGCCGCCCAGCAGGACGAGTGTTTGTATGCCGCGCCAAGGGAATGCGGATCCGGGGGCGGCGGCGGACGGCCTGAGAGGCCACGGGCCACCGAGATGGGCTGCCATGACGGATGCTCCTTGCAGGGAAAGGCCGCCGTGCCGGACGGCGGCCGGGGTGAACGAATCGGACGAAATGCGAGCCGTGGAGGCGCTTACTTGGCCATCGCCTTGACGGCGTCCTCGGTGGTCCAGACCCCGTTGGCGATCATGCCGTAGTTGACCAGGGCGGCCTTGTAGGCGTCGGTTCCGGGCGCGGCCACCGCATCCTTGACCACGTAGACCCTGAAGCCGTTTTCCATCAAGGCCCGCATGTGGGAATCGATGCACAGGTTGGCCACCATGCCGCCCAGGATGACGGTATCGATGTTCCGGCTGCGCAGCTGGTAGATCAGGTCGTTGCTCTCCGGGCCGTACATCTTGTGCGGGGCCGCGACGATGGTCTTGCCGTCGAGGATGTAAGGCTTGTAGCGGTCATAGAAATCGGCGCCCGAGCCTTCGAAACCGCGCGCGTCGTTCAGTCCGGCGCGGTGCAGCGCCTTCATGTCCAGCAGTTGCCGTTGCAGTGCACCGGCGTTGCTCCAGCTCTTGTCGAGGGCGGTATAGACGAGCGGATCCACGGCCAGCGCGAAGCCGGTCTGCTTGGCCGCCTTCATCAACCGCTCGATGTTGGCGATCGTGTCGAGTTCCTTGAGGTTGTCTGCAAGCAGTTTGTAGAGCAGTCCGTCGCTGCGCAGAAAATCATTCTGCGGATCGGTGATCAGGACCGCGGTGCGCGCCTTGTCCAGCGCCGGGATCGGGCTGCCGGCCGCGCCGGCAGGCAGGGAAAGGCACAGGGGGACGGCCAGAAAAATGGCCAGGAGGATGGTTTTCATGAGTGACCTCTTCGCAAGTGGATGGGCGTGCCGGCGCCGGAAGCAGCGACGGCGCGGCCATGCTAGGAAGCCGCGCAGAGCCGGTATGTGACTATTGCTACGCTGCCAAGGCGGATTGCGGCGGCCACCCGATCTGGCCGCCCTGTGTAGCTTTTGCTACTGATCGCCCTTCCCGATGCCGCCATCCTGTCCGCCTCTTTGCACTGTCCGGAGGTGGCACATGCTTGCTCAATGGCTCGATTTCCTCGGCCTGTTGGCGGTCCTCGCCCTGCTCGGCGCGGCCGTGGTGTTGACCGCCGTGTTGCGGGAAATGGCACCCGCGGCCGGCCTGGCCGGACGTCGGCGGTTCCTGCTCGCGGCCGCCTTCGGCCTCGGCGTGCTGGCCTTCGCCGCCAAGGCGACCGCCATCGGCATCATGGTGACCGTGCCGGAGGCGACCCTGGCTTACCTGGCCGCCCTCCAGCCGCCGGCGCGGACGCCGCATCCGCGCGCCCTGCCGCGCTCCGGGCCGCCTCCGGCCAAGGCGCCCTATGCCTGGCAGGCCTTGCCCTGGACGGCGCCCGACCCGGACGGCAACCCGACCACGCCAGCCAAGGCGGCCCTGGGCGAGCGCCTGTTCCACGACAAGGCCCTGTCGCTCGGCCATAGTGTCGCCTGCGCCTCCTGCCACGACGTGGCCGGCGGCACCGGGATGGACGGCCGCGCGACTTCGGAAGGCATCGCCGGCCAGGTCGGCCGGCGCAACGCGCCGACGGTGTGGAACGCCGCCTTCCAGGCCCGGCTGTTCCTGGACGGCCGGGCGCCGTCGCTGGAGGAACAGGCCAAGGGGCCGCCGGTAAATCCCATCGAAATGGGCATGCCCAATCTGGCCGCGGTGGCGGCGCGGGTGGCGGCTGAACCGGACTACCGGGCGGCCTTCGCACGGGCATTCGGACCGGACCGCGCCATCGACATCGAGGCGGTGGCGGCCGCCATCGCCGCCTATGAACGCACCCTGGTCACCCCGGATGCGCCCTACGACCGCTATGTGCGCGGCGACAAGTCCGCCCTCGACGCCGCCCAGGTGCGCGGCATGGCGCTGTTCGAGAAGGTCGGCTGCGTGGTCTGCCACCATGGCCCGAACTTCAGCAGCGCCAGCGTGTTCGACGCTCGCGCACCCTATCGGCTGTTCCCGGCCTACGGCAGCGATTATGTCGCCCGTTACCGGCTCGCCGAGGACGCCGGCCGGGGCGACGGGCCGGGCGGGCGCGGGTTGTGGCGGGTGCCGTCCCTGCGCAACGTCGGGCTGACTGCGCCCTATTTCCACAACGGCAGCGTGGCCGATCTGGAGGAGGCGGTGCGGGTCATGGCCGCCGCGCAGTTGGGCCGGCGCAT
>JAQVJE010000134.1 GCA_028695325.1 Gallionellaceae bacterium | reverse complement strand
CTGCACCGCAAACAGGACAGCGGCCTGAACATCTGGACCTGCGAAGTCACCGGGCCGCGCAAGTCGCGGCGGTTGCACGGCTATCTGTTGGCGACGCCTTCGACATTGTTCGCGGAAGTCCCGCCGGACAACCCCTACCTGTCCCTGACGCGGAGCTAGCAGCACGAAAGGCGCCAGCGCGCCTCATGGTGATCGGCGACACAGCGCACGCAGCACGCTTGCCAGCTTCTTGACAGCGATCTCCAGTTCATGGGGTGCATGGGCAGCAAATCCCATGAGGAAACCGGCCCCATCCCTGCCCGATGCATGGCGGCGCGATGCATGCAGCGCGGTCAGCCCCAGCAGGTCGATGCCGACCCGCCGTGCCGATTCCACCGCCTCGCGCTCGGGAATGTCGCGGATGAACACGCAAGGCATCTGCATCCCGCCAGCGGGCACCCTGGGCTCCACGAAGTCGGCCAGGTGCTGGCGCACCAGCTGCGCCAGCACATCGCGGCGTTCCGCATAGACGGCCCGCATGGTTCGCACATGGGCTCCGAAATGCCCACCCTCGATGAAGCGAGCCAGGGTGAGCTGCGGGATCGGTGCGCTGTGCCCATCCAGCAGGGTGCGGGCCACGGTCATGGGCGACACCAGAGCCTCCGGCAGCACCATGTAGCCGATGCGCAGGCCGGGGAACAGCGACTTGGTGAAGGTGCCGATGTAGATCGTGCGGCCGTGGGGGTCGAGCCCCTGTACGCATGCGGTGGGCTTGCCTTCGTAGTGGAATTCGCTGTCGTAGTCGTCCTCGATGATCCAAGCCTGGTGCTGGCGGGCCCATTCGATGACGGCCAGGCGCCGGTCCAACGCCAGCGTAGCCCCGGTTGGGAACTGGTGCGAGGGCGTCAGGAACACCGCCCGGGCGGCATTGCAAGGGGTCTGCGCCTTTGCCAGCAGGTGCGCTATCTGCATGCCTTGGTCATCCATCGGCACGGGCACGCAATCCAACCCGGCGGCGTCAAATGCCTTGCGCGCCCCGTGGTACACGGGGTCTTCGATGAAGATGCGCTCGCCAGCATCGAGCAGCACGGTGGCGCACAGGGTCATGGCCTGTTGGGAACTGGTCAGCACCAGCACGCGCTCGGGTGTGGCCTGCGCGCCTCGTTCGAGGTTGACGTAGGCGGCAATGGCGCGTCGCAACGGCTCCATGCCCTGCGGTGGGCTGTGCAGCAGCGCCAGGGTGCCGTACTCCTTCAACACCTGCCGCTGCAAGCGCTCCCAGGTTGGCAGCGGAAAGCTGCGCGTCTCCGGCACGCCGGGCGCGAAGGGGCGCGACATCAGGAAGTCGCGCACGCCGCCGCCCTGGAGCATGGCATCGCCGCGCCGGCTCAGGCGCAGGGGTGCCTTGCGATCCACGCTCGTGCGCCGTGGTCTGCCGCGCCCGGGCAGCCACCGGGCCTGCTCGGACACGAAGCTGCCACTGCCGACCCGCCGCTCAATGAAACCTTCGGCGTGCAACTGGCCATAGGCCGACTCCACCGTGTCGCGGGACACCCCCAGCGACTTCGCCAACGCGCGCGACGCGGGCAGGGGGCGGCCTACATCGAGCGCGCCATCCAGGATCAACTGGCGAATGGCCCGCTGTACCCGTGCATGCAGGGGCAAGGCGCCGTGCGCGGGGTCGCCGAGCCAGGCTTTGACGGATTCAAGTTGGGCATGTCTGAACAATTGGCAGGTACTTCATCTGAAAATTGGTGGGGAACATCATGCCATTAAAAGTCTATCGTCTCATGGTCTTTTCGTCCCCATGCCAGGAACCCACTTCAGATGATGCCGTCGGACCCTTCAGCTTCGCCCGTTCGTTGGAACGATCTCACCCATCCCGTCATGGCCGGACTGATTTCGGTCATCGTTAACTATGGCGGCACTTTCATCCTGGTGTTCCAGGCAGCCAAGGTCGCGGGCCTGAGCCCGGAGCTGACGGCCTCGTGGGTGTGGTCGATTTCCATTGGCGTGGGCGTGACAGGCATCATTTTGAGCTGGGTATCCCGCGAACCGATCATCACCGCCTGGTCCACGCCGGCAGCGGCGTTTCTGGTCACAGCACTGGCAACCACACCTTATGCCGAGGCCGTCGGGGCATACCTGATCTCGGCTGCCGCCTTTGTGCTGCTGGGCCTGTCGGGTTGGTTCGAGCGCGTTATCCGTTTGATACCGCCAGGCGTGGCTGCCGGGCTGCTGGCCGGCATCCTGCTGCAATTCGGCACTGGCGCCTTCGGCGGCTTGAGCGTCGATCCGCTGCTGGCGGGACTGCTGATCGCCGCCTATCTGGTGTTCAAGCGCTTTTCCGCGCGCTATGCGGTGGTGGGCATCCTGGTGCTGGGATTGGTATTCCTGCTGGCGCAGGGCCGCGTCGATCTGTCGGGACTGAGCCTGAAACTGGCCGCGCCGGTGTTCACCATGCCCGCGTTCTCGCTCAACGCCTTGTTGAGCGTGGCGTTGCCGCTGTTCCTCATTACCCTGACCGGGCAGTACATGCCGGGCATGCTGGTATTGCGCAATGACGGCTTCAAGACCAGCGCCAACCCCATCGTGACCATCACGGGCCTGGGTTCGCTGCTGATGGCGCCGTTCGGTTCGCACGCCTTCAACATCGCGGCGATCACCGCCGCCATCTGCACGGGCCGGGAGGCACACGAAGACCCGTCCAAGCGTTGGATCGCGGGGATGGCCGCTGGGGTGTTCTACGTTCTGATCGGCGTGTTCGGGGTGACGCTGGCCGCGGTCTTCATGGCCTTCCCGGCGACCTTCATCACCACGCTGGCGGGCCTGGCCCTGCTGGGGACGATCGGCGGCAGCCTAGCCACCGCCATGTCCGATGCCAAGACCCGGGAAGCCTCACTGATCACGTTTCTGGCGGCCGCCGCCAACATCACCTTGCTGGGCATTGGCGGGGCGTTCTGGGGGTTGGTGCTAGGGCTGGCGGCGCATGCTGTGCTCAACGGGCGGGTGCTGCTGCGGGTACGTACATCGGTCATTACGCCTACGCCTGCAAACGAGAGGGTGAAGTGATGACCGAGGCTTTCAACACACGGACTGACGGTTACGCCAACCGTGCCGAATTCGAGGAATCTCCCATGCAGACGACCGCCCCTCACCTGATGCGCGCCTACGCCCGCCAACCTGTCTCTTTCGTGCGCGGTAACGGCGCGCGGCTCTGGGACGATCAGGGTGTGGAGTACCTAGATGCCATTGCCGGTGTCGCGGTTACCAGCCTGGGTCATGCCCACCCGGAAATCGCGGCCGTCATCGCCGAACAGGCCGGGGCGCTGCTGCACACTTCCAACGTGTTCCGCATCGACTGGCAGGAGCAGTTGGGGGAACGCCTGTGTGCGCTGACCGGGATGGAAAGCGCCTTCTTCTGCAACTCGGGTGCGGAAGCCAACGAAACCGCCCTCAAGCTGGCCAGGCTGCATGCCCATCGCAGGCAGGTGGCACGACCGCAGATCCTAGTCATGGGCAACGCCTTCCATGGCCGCACGCTGGCCACGCTCGCCGCCACGGACAACGCGGCCAACCAGCAGGGTTTCGGGCCGTTGCTGCCTGGCTTTCTGCGTGCTCCCTACGGTGATATCAGCGCGGTACGCCAGGCGGCAGAACAATCCCCGGACATCGTGGCGGTGTTGATCGAATCTGTACAGGGCGAGGGTGGCATTCGGGTGGCCAGTGCCGAATACTTGCGCGAACTGCGCGCTTTGTGCGACCAGAGGGACTGGTTGCTGATGCTCGACGAGATCCAGGCCGGCATGGGGCGCACCGGCGCGTGGTTCGGATACGCGCACGCGGGCATCTCACCGGATGTGGTGACCCTGGCGAAAGCGCTGGGCAATGGCTTTCCCATCGGCGCGTGCCTGGCGCGCGGTATTGCGGCAGACCTGTTCTCGCCGGGCCAGCACGGCTCGACCTTCGGCGGCAATCCGCTGGCTTGCCGGGTGGCCTGCACCGTCCTCGACATCATGGCCCGTGACAGGATGCCCGAGCGCGCCATGGTGCTGGGCGCTCGCTTGCTGGTGGGCCTGCGCAAGGCGCTGGCAGGTCACCCGCACGTCCTCGCCATTCGCGGCCTGGGACTGATGGTGGGTATCGAACTGGACCGGCCCTGCAAGGAACTAGTTGGGCGCGCGCTGGCTGAGCAGCGCCTGCTCATCACCGTGACCCGAGACACCGTGATCAGGCTATTGCCACCATTCGTTTGCGACGAGCGTCAGATTGACGACATCGTGGTGCGTGTAGCGCGCCTGCTTTCATCGGACCTGGTTGATTGCGAGGTTTGGTCTGTTCCGGCTCAGCCGATGGACATCACCGTATGACGTCCAACCCCAACCGCTATCCGCCCGACCAGGACGCACACCATGTATGACACTTCTGTTGCCCTCGCCGATTTCGACCCGGAACTTGCCCTGGCAGTCCACCACGAAGCGCGCCGTCAGGAGGATCATGTCGAACTGATCGCCTCCGAGAACTACGCGAGCCCTTTGGTGATGGCCATCCAGAATTCGGTGTTCACCAACAAGTACGCCGAGGGTTACCCAGGCAAGCGCTACTACAGCGGCTGCGAGCATGTGGACGTGGCCGAACGCTTAGCCATCGAGCGGCTCAAGGTGCTATTCGACTGTGATTGGGCCAACGTCCAGCCCCATGCCGGCGCCCAGGCCAACGCAGCCGTGTTTCTGGCGCTGGCCAACCCCGGCGATACCGTGATGGGCATGAACTTGGCTCAGGGTGGCCACCTGACCCACGGTAACCCATCCAACTTCTCCGGCCGCCATTACAAGATCGTGCCTTATGGACTCGACCCCCTAACCGGGCTGATTGACTACGACGAGATGGAGCGCATCGCGATGCAGGCACGGCCGAAACTGCTGATCGGCGGCTTCTCCGCCTATTCGCGGCACAAGGACTGGGCACGCATGCGCGCCATCGCCGACAGGGCGGGTGCCATCTTCTGGGTGGACATGGCCCATGTCGCCGGCCTGGTGGCGGCAGGCGAGTATCCTGACCCGTTGCCCCACGCTCACGTGGTCACCAGCACCACCCATAAGACCCTGCGCGGCCCGCGTGGCGGTATCATTCTCTCGAAAGGGCAGGACGAGGGCCTTTACAGAAAGCTCGACTCCGCCGTATTCCCCGGCGTCCAGGGCGGGCCGCTGATGCATGTTATCGCCGCCAAGGCGGTGGCGTTCAAGGAGGCGCTGCAACCTGCATTCAAGGCCTACCAGCGCCAGGTGGTGGCGAACGCTCGCGCCATGGCCGCCGTGATCCAGCAGCGCGGCCACAAAATCGTTTCGGGCGGTACCGACAATCACCTGATGCTGATCGACCTGTCCGCCAGGCCCTACACCGGTAAGGATGCGGACGCGGCGCTGGCCGATGCCTGGATCACCACCAACAAGAACAGCGTGCCGGGCGACCCGCGTTCGCCGTTTGTGACCTCTGGCGTGCGCATCGGCACGCCCGCCGTGACCACGCGCGGCTTCGGCGTGGCCGAGTGCGAGGAACTGGCCGGCTGGTTGTGCGACGTGCTGGATGCATTGGAAACCGGTGGTGTTGGATTAATTGCCGTGCGGGATCGAGTAAGACAGCAGGTGGCGGATCTGTGCCGTCGCCATCCCGTCTATCGATAGGTAATCACTGACGGCAATGCGGCGCCTGCGTACTACCTCGTTGTAGGTGAGAGACGCAACGCCGACCTAGACAGCGTCTTCCTGTTTTTCGGACAGTTGCGCCTCGGTCGCAGCCATCAGTGCCGCGGCCGAGCAACCCAGCCCCTTCGCGATCCGCAGGATCAACACTAGCGTGGGCATGTGCTCGCCGCGCTCGATCTTGCCCATGTGCGATCGCGCGATACCCGCCTGTTCCGCCAGCACCTCCTGCGCCAGCGCCTTCGCGGACCGTGCCTCGCGCACGGCAACGCCGAAAGCGCGCGCTGGCTCGCTTTCATAGGTTCTTGT
>JAQVJE010000133.1 GCA_028695325.1 Gallionellaceae bacterium | reverse complement strand
GCGCCGCCACCACGAGGTAGCCTTCCAGCACCGCCAGGTAGCGCGCCGGATCCTGGCTCAACTCGGTCAGTGCCAGGCGCACGCTGCTCATGGCCGCCTCGGTCAATGCCCAGCGCAGGCGGTCCAGTTCGGCGGTCAGGCGCCCCTCGGCCGCCTGCACCCGGCGCCGCACCAGGCGGTCCGCCTCGGCACGGGCGGCCTGGCGCTCCCTGGCCTCGGCCTGGGCGAGGCGTTCGGCCGCCTCTCTGGCGATGCGCTCGCGCGCCGCCTCGGCGTTCTGCAGTCGCTCGCGCGCCAGGCCCTCGGCCTGCTCGATGAGCGCCTTCTCCAGTTGGCTGATCTGGCTGTCGTTATCCATGGTCAGATTCAGTGACAAAGTGACAAGTGACAAAGTGACACAAAGCGCGGCGGCGCCGCACTACCCGACTGGTCACCCTGTCACTCGTCACTCTGTCACTCCTTTCAACGCCTCCGGCCCCAGCACCGCGCGCACCACGGCGTCCACGGCCGGGGCGTAGTCGCGCGGCGCCGCCAGCGGCGGCAGCTCGGTCACCACGATGCGGCCGCCCTCGTTGCGCAGGCGGCGCAGCCATTCGCCCTCGCCGCGCGCCAGGTGCGCCTCCAGCAGGACCAGTGCACTGTCGCCCGAGGCACACAGCGCGGCCAGCACCGCCTCGACACGGGCCTGGTCGGCGTCCGGATAGACCTCGGCGCCGACCAGGCCGAAGCCCTCGGCCAGGCCGGCGCTGCCCAGCACCACCAGGCGGGCCGGTGCGCTCACAGCTTGCCCAGCATGAGGATGGACATCACCAGACCGTAGATTGCCACGCCCTCTGCCAGGCCCAGGTAGACCAGGGTACGGCCGAACATCTCCGGCTTCTCGGCGATCACCGCCAGGGCGGCCGAGCCGACCGGGCCCAGGGCGATGCCGGCGGCGATGGCGGCCAGTCCCGTCGGCAGGCCGACGCCGAGCAAGGCGAGGCCGTAGCCCAGGCTGATCTCGCGCGCCGGCGCCGCCACCTCCTCGGCCATGACCTCCTCGACGCCGAGGAACAGAAGCCCGGCCAGGGCGAGGGCGAAGACGGTCAGGTTGGCCAGCACGCCGCCCTTGAGCCAGGCCGGCGGCGCCCGTCGGCTCAACTCGAGATACACCCCCATGGCGATCAGGCCCGCCACGCACAGGCCCATCAGGGCGACCAGTATGCTCATGCTCGACTCCTTGAAAACGGTGACGGTAAAGGCGTGACGAGTGACAGGTGACAAAACCCGCCCAGCCGGGGAACGTCACTGGAAACACATGATTCGATACGCATCTTGTCACTCGTCACTTGTCACTCGTCACCAATTGCAGCGGCCGGAACTCGATGCCGTCGCCGGCGAAGAACCGGGAAAAACCCTCGTAGTACATCAGGCGCAGGGCCTGGATGGCGACGATGGCGCCCTCCAGGACGATGATCACCACGTTGCCGAGCGCCAGGGTGACGCCGTGGCCGACGCTGCCCATGCCGTCGGCGATGGCGAACACCGCCAGGGCGAGGGCGACGTGGTTGAGCCCGAAGGCCGCCACGCGCAGGAAGGACAGGGTGTTGGCAAACAGGCCGATGACCGTCTCCAGCCCCTCCACCAGCGCAACCACCAGGCGCTCGCCGGACGTGCCAGCGCTCTCCAGGCCGATCCAGGCGGTCATCGCCGCCCAGGCGACGGCGGCGAAGAGGGCCGGCAGGACGCCGAAACCGCCGCCCTCCGCCAGCCCCCACAGGCCGGCCAGCAGGGCGAGATAGAGGAGCAGGCCGGCGAGACCGCCGCCGCCCAGGAGGGCGTCGGCCGGCCGCCCGGCGGCGAGCCGGTTGTACAGGTTGATGAGCAGGGTGGCCGCGATGAAGGCCACCCCGAAGAGCACCGCCAGCTCGAGCAGGCGGGCGGGGTCGTGCAGGGGCGACTGCCAGAGCGGCGTGATCCAGTCCTCGTAGCCGAACACGCTGCCGTAGACGAGGCCGAAGCCGGCCGAGGCCAGCCCGGCCGCCACTACCACCCAGCGCAGCCCGGCCAGGCGGCCGTGCAGCAGCATGCCGCCGGCCGCCAGCACGGTGCCGTGGCCGACGTCGCCGAACATGGCGCCAAACAGCAGCAGGTAGCCCAGGGTGACCGGCAGGGTGGGGTCGAACTCGCCGTAGCGCGGCACACCGTAACCGCGCACCAGGCCGGTGAAGGGCCGCAGCCAGGCCGGGTAGGTCAGCAGCGAGGGCACCCGCTCGCCCGCCTCCGGGGCGCGCGCCTGCACAACGCAGCGGCCATGGAAACGGGCCTCCAGGGCCGCACGCAGGCCGGCCAGGGCCGACCTGGGCACCCAGCCGGTGAAGACCGCCAGCCGGCCCTTGCCGGACAGGCCGAGTTCGCTCGCTTCCGCCAGCGGCCGCGCCAGGGCCAGGGCCACCCGCCCCTGGCGCAGCCAGTCGGCGAACTGCCGCCAGTTGCGCTGGCGCAGTTCGCAATGCACCGCCACCTGCGCCTCCAGGCGATGCTCCTCGTCCTCGATGTAGCGCGCCGCCACCGAGGGGTCGGTGCGCAGTTCCGGCGGGATGGGCAGGTCGCGCCAGCCGGCCTGGGTGAGCAGGCCGCCCAGGCGATGACGACCCTCGCCATCGGCTCGCCGGGGGCCGGCCACCACCACGAAGGCCTGGTCACCGGCGCGGTCGAACTCCTTGATCAGGTAGCCGGCCACCGACAGCGCATCGGCCAGGCGCTTCAGGTTGGTGGCCGGAATCTGGCCGACCCGGGTATCGAGCAGGCCGTCCCGGCGCAGCAGGCGGGTCGGGTCGACCGCCAGGACAGACAGCCGCGCATAGGTCTCGCGCAGCATGGCGAGGCGCTGCTTTTCCTCGGCCACGCGCAACTCGCGCTCGTAGCAGACCGAGCAGGCCTGCCATATCTCGCTCAGTTGCGCGTTGATGGCGGCCAGTTCCCGCTCGTTGGGGGCGACCGCGTCGTCCGGGATCGGCGCCAGTTCATTGTCGCCGCAGTATTCCAGTATCTTGTCCAGGCGGGCCGCCGCTTCCAGGTAGAGCTCCCGGTAGCCCTCGCCGAGCCGCCGGCCGGTCTCCCGGCCGGCGGTGCCGGCCGGCCCGAAACTGCCGTGGCGGGCCAGCAGCAGGGCAACCTCCTGTGCCTCGCTGGCCAGGCAGAGCAGTTCGACCTTGAGCATGGGACGGGCGCGGAACATCAGGCCACCCCCGCCGCCAGGCGGATGTCGTCGACCGGCAGGCCCAGGCGCCGGCCACGCAATATGCCGCGCAGGTCGCGCAGCCCCGCCTCGCGCAGGATCAGGTAGGCCATGGCACGCACCAGCGCCTGGCTGCCGCCGGCGAGGATCTTGAAGGCGCGGTCAAAGGCGTGGCGCTCCAGGCGGGCGGCGATCTCGGCGATCGTCCCGGCGCCGGCCAGCGGCCGTGCCAGCGCCTCGGGCAGGCCGGCCAGCACCGCCGCGATGTCGTCGCGCCCGACCAGGACGCGCAACAGCGACGGCGACAGCCGATAGCCCGAGGTCAGCAGCAGGTAGTAGACCTGAGCCGGCGGCAGGCCGTAGTTGAAGCGGTAGCGCAGCAGCCAGACCAGGTTGATGCGGTCGATCAGGTCGGCCATCAGGCCGTCGAGGCCGGCGTCGAGCGCCCGCGCGCGCCGGATCAGGCCGTCGTAATAGGCGCGGTCCAGGGTGGCGTCGAGGATGAAGGGGTCCTGGCTCTCCTCGAAGGCCAGGCGGGCGTTGCGCACGATCTCGGCATAGGTGGTGCGCTCCAGCCGGCGCAGCAGCTCGGCGACGTCCTCGGCGCGCATCAGCGCCTCGGTGTCGAGGCGGGCGAAGTCGCCCAGGTCGAGCAGGCGGGCGGCCGTCGCGGCGGCGCTGTCGCCGGCCATGCGGGCGCGGATCAGCGACTTCACGTTGGACACCTCGAAGCGCTCGATCCAGTAGAGCATGAACTGGCGCGCCGCGCCGGCCAGCGGGCGCAGCAGGACACGGGTGTCGTCGAGCAGGATGGCGACGATGCGCGCCTCCAGGGAACGCGGATCGTCGTCGGCATAACCCCGCGCCAAGAGGCCGAGGCCGCGTCGCTCCAGCCTGGCCGGCAGGGCATCGTCCGCGGCGTCGATCAGGTCGGCCACCTCGGCGGCCGGCCACAGGCGCGACTTGAACAGGCTGACCCGGGTATCGAGGTAGACATCCATGGCCTAGGCCTCCGGATCGAGCAGCAGGTCGAGGGCGGCACGGATCGCCTCCGCCTCGTTGCGGTCGGCCTGCTCGCGCAGGGCGCGCTGGCGGGCCTCGAACTTGCGCGTGAGATCGGCCACCAGCTGAGCGGCGCGGTCCTCCGCCTCCTGCATGAGCGGCTGACGGCGCCGCGCCGCCTCGTCGCTGAAGCGTTCCTCGGCGACGCGCGCCTCGGCCACGGCCGCCTCGACGATGCGCCTGCGCTCCGCCTCGGCCGCCGCGATGATGGCCTCGGCGCGGGTTTCAGTGTCCAGCAGGCGCTTGAGTACGTCTTCCATGACCGTCTTTTTCGCTGTGCTTACCGAACTATAGCCGGCCGGACGCAGCCAGCCGTCGCCTCAGCGCACCTTGACCTGGATGAGTTCCTCGCCCTCCGGATCGCTCACGTGCACCGCGCAGGCGATGCAGGGATCGAAGCTGTGGATGGTGCGCAGTATCTCCAGGGGCTGCCTGGGGTCGGCCAGGACATGGCGGTCCTGCAGGGCCGCCTCGTAGGGGCCGGGCTGGCCCTGGGCGTCGCGTGGGCCGGCGTTCCAGGTCGAGGGCACGACGGCCTGGTAGTTGGCGATCTTGCCGTCCTCGATGACGATCCAGTGCGACAGGCCGCCGCGCGGCGCCTCCATGAGGCCGACGCCGTGCATGCGCCGCGGCCAGGTGGAGGGCTCCCAGTAAGTCTCGTTGAAGGTGGAGAGGTCGCCCGCCTTGATGTTGGCCATCAGCTCGTCATACATGTCCTGCATGGCGTCGGCGACGAGCTTCGACTCCAGGGTGCGCGCCGCGGTACGGCCGAGGGTGGAATAGAGCACCGCCACCGGCACGCCGAGGGTCTTCAGGCTGCTGTCGACCAGTTCCCGCGCCTGTGGGTGGCCATTGGCATACATCAGCAGCACCCGTGCCAGAGGGCCGACCTCCACGGCCTTGCCCTGCCAGCGCGGCGACTTCATCCAGGAATATTTCTGTTCGACCTCCAGGTGCTCGTAGGGCGGCTTCGGGCCTGTGAAGTTGAACTCGGTCTCGCCCTGCCACGGGTGCAGGCCCTGGCCATCGCCGGCGCCATACTTGTACCACGAGTGGCTGACGAACTCCTGGATCTCGTCCTCGCGATCGAGGTCGATCGGGTGCACGGTGGAAAGGTCGCGGTCGAGTATGATGCCGCGCGGGACGAGGTAGGAATCGGTGTCCCAGAACGACTTGCCGGGCAGGTCGCCGAAGCTGAGGAAGTTGCCGACGCCCTCGCCACGCGCCCCCCAGTCCTTGTAGAAGGAGGCAATGGCCAGGGTGTCGGGGACGTACACCTGGTCGACGAATTCGCGCATCTGGCGGATGACGTTCTGCACCGTCTGCAGGCCGACCATGTTGACCGCCGTGGCGTCCTGGCCACCGCGGTACATGGGACCCTTGCCGCGACCACCGCCGGCGTGCACCGAGATGGCCGAGGGCACGCCGCCGACCACGAAGTTGGGGTGCGGGTTCTTGCCACCGAAGATGGCTTGCAGCTTGACCACGTCGCGCTGCCAGGCCAGGGCCTCGAGATAGTGGGCCACCGCCATCAGGTTGGCCTCGGGCGGCAGCTTGTAGGCCGGATGGCCCCAGTAGCCGTTGGCGAAGATGCCCAGCTGGCCCTGCTCGACGAAGGTCTTGACCCGCTTCTGCACGTCCTCGAAGTAGCCGGGCGAGGACTTCGGCCACCGGCTGATGCCCTGAGCCAATTGGGACGTGGCCTTGGGGTCGGCCTTGAGGG
>JAQVJE010000132.1 GCA_028695325.1 Gallionellaceae bacterium | reverse complement strand
TAAGCCGGCGAGCTAGAGCGACACCGACTCGATGAAGGCCACCTCGTCGCCGCCCTGTAGCGGCGTGTCCGCGGCGGCCTCCTGCTTGTTGACGGTCACGTGCAGGGTGGCGCGCGGCTGGCCGAAGGCGGCCTGCCAGTCGCCGCCGCGCATGGCCAGCACCTTGAGCAGGCCGGCGACGTCCTTGACGCTGGGCGGCAGGCGCAGTTGCTCGCGGCCGATCGACAGCCTGGCCATGAGATCGCCGAAATATAGGATGGTGATGGGGTTCATCGCGTGCTCCGCATGGTTTGCCTGGCCGGGATTCTACCGGCTCGGGGCGGCAGCAAAAAAACGGACGCCGTCCCGGTCCGGGAGGGCGCCCAAGAAGGAGAGTCTCTGAACGCGAACGGATTCACGCAGGCATTGTTCAGCAAGACACGTGCCAGCCATGCCCAGGCAGCCGGGCCGGCATCGCGCCGCGGCCACTCCGGTGCGACGCACTGCCGCGGTGCATGACAGCTGGAGACGGGGCGGCCGGCTATAATCCGCCGACCGTACAGATACTCCCGCCCATGCCCGCCGACCTTCTTGAAGGCCTCAATCCCGACCAGCTCGCCGCCGTCACCGCAGCTGGCTCCGCCCTGGTCCTGGCCGGGGCCGGCTCGGGCAAGACCCGCGTCCTCACCACCCGCATCGCCTGGCTGGTCCAGACCGCCCAGGTCTCGCCCATGGGCATCCTGGCCGTCACCTTCACCAACAAGGCGGCCAAGGAGATGCTCACCCGGCTGTCCGCCATGCTGCCCATCAACACCCGGGGCATGTGGGTGGGCACCTTCCACGGCCTCTGCAACCGCCTCCTGCGCGCCCACCACCGCGACGCCGGCCTGCCCCAGCTGTTCCAGATCCTCGACTCGGCCGACCAGCTCTCCGCCATCAAACGGCTGATGAAGGCCCTCAACGTCGACACCGACAAGTACGAGCCGCGCAAGCTCCAGGCCTTCATCAACATGAACAAGGAGGCCGGCCTGCGCGCCGACAAGGTCGAGGCCTGGGACCCCTACACCCGCCGGCTCACCGAGCTGTTCGCCGAGTACGACGCCCAGTGCAACCGGGAGGGGGTGGTGGATTTCGCCGAGTTGCTGCTGCGCTCCTACGAGCTGCTGGTCCGCAACGCCATGCTGCGGGAGCACTACCAGACCCGGTTCCGCCACATCCTGGTGGACGAGTTCCAGGACACCAGCAAGCTGCAATACGCCTGGCTGAAGCTCCTGGCCGGGCCGGACACGGTGCTGTTCGCGGTGGGCGACGACGACCAGTCCATCTACGCCTTCCGGGGCGCCGAGGTGGGCAACATGGCCGAGTTCATGCGCGACCTGGGTATCCCGGAGCCCATCAAGCTGACCCAGAACTACCGCTCCCATTCCACCATCCTGGACGCCGCCAACGCGGTCATCGCCCAGAACGCCAACCGCCTGGGCAAGGACCTGTGGACCGACGCCGGGGTGGGCGAGCCGATCCGCCACTATGAGGCCATCGACGACCGCGAGGAGGCGGGCTTCGTGGTGGAGGCGATCCGGGAGCTCTACCGCGAGGGCCTGGCCTACGCCGACGTCGCCGTGCTGTACCGCTCCAACGCCCAGTCCCGCGCCATCGAGCACGCCCTGTTCACCGCCGGGCTACCCTATCGGGTCTATGGCGGCCAGCGCTTCTTCGAGCGGGCAGAGATCAAGCACGCCCTGGCCTTCCTGCGCCTGATCGCCAACCCGGAGGACGACAACGCCTTCCTGCGGGTGGTCAACTTCCCCGCCCGGGGCGTCGGCGCCCGCACCCTGGAGGTGCTGGACGCGGCCGCCCGCCAGGGCGGCATGACCCTGTGGCAGACGGCCTGCGCCGGCGGCGGCAAGAACAAGGGCCTGGCCGGATTCGTCGGCCTGATTGAGGCCATGCGCACCGAGGCGGAAGGCCTGGGCCTGGCCGAGACGGTGGAGATCGTGCTGGCCCGCTCCGGCCTGATCGAGCACTACAAGACCGAGAAGGAGGGCGAGGGCCGGATCGAGAACCTCAACGAACTGACCAACGCCGCCCTGGCCTTCACCAGCGAGGCGGACGACCACAGCCTCACGGCCTTCCTGGCCCACGCTGCCCTGGAGGCCGGCGAGCACGAGGCCGGCGCCAGCGCCGACGCGGTCCAGATGATGACCGTGCACGCCGCCAAGGGCCTGGAGTTCCACACCGTGTTCATCACCGGCCTGGAGGAGGGCCTGTTCCCCCACGAGAACGCCCTCAGCGACGAAGGCGGCCTGGAGGAGGAGCGGCGGCTGATGTACGTCGCCCTCACCCGCGCCCGCCGCCGCCTGTTCCTCAGCCACGCCCAGCAGCGCATGCTGCACGGCCAACCCCGCTATGGCCTGCCGTCCAGATTTCTGGAGGAGATCCCGGCCGTCCTGGTGCATTCCTTTAACCAGCGCCGCTTTTCACCCCCCTCGCCCGCTGGCGTGGGCGGGGCGAATCCTGCGCCCGTGCAGCCCTCCCGCGACCTGCCGCACAAGATCGGCAGCCGGGTCAGCCACCCGCGCTATGGCGAGGGCGTGGTGTCCGGCTACCAGGGCCAGGGCGCCGAGGCCGAGATCCGGATCGCCTTCCCCAAGGTCGGCGACAAGTGGTTCATCCTAGAGTACGTCAAGCTGACGCCCTGCTAGCCGCCTGGGGCGTCACCGTCACCTGCACATAGCCTCGGCCTTCCTCCTCGAAGCAGGCCAGAGCGAGCGCGACGTTCACCCGGCCGCCATCCTTGCGCACGCCCACCGGGTGGCCGCTGTCGGCCGCTGCCCGTAGCGCCATGGCCGGCGAGTAACCCGGCCGGACCAGGCCCCGCGGGCCGGCCTCCGGCAGCAGGCGCGCGACGGGCAGGTTGCACAGCTCGCCGGGACCATAGCCGAACAGGCGCTCCAAGGCCGGGTTGGCCATCTCGATGGCGCCCTGGTCGTCCACCACCATGAGGCCGACCGGGCTGCCCTGCATCATCAGCTGCAGGCGCGCCTCGATGCGCCGGTGCAGCCGCTCGATCCGCTTGCGCGCCGAGATGTCGGCCACGAAGGCGTCGACATAGGTCTCGCCGTCCTCGATGAACGGGCTCAGGCTGACCTCGATAGGGAACTCGCTGCCGTCCTTGCGCCGGCCGTTCAGCTCGCGCCCCTGGCCCATCGGGCGCACTGCGGGATGGCCCAGGAAGTCGGCCAGCATGCGGGCGTGGCCGGCCCGGGCCGGCTCGGGCAGCAGCACGCCGAGGGGCTGGCCGAGCAGTTCCTCCCGCTCGTAGCCGAACATGCTGGCCAGAGCCGGATTGGCCAGAACGATGCGGCCGTCGCGGTCGGCCACCAGGAGGCCGTTGGTGTTGGCCTCCACCACCAGGCGGAAGCGTTCCTGGGCCTGGCGCAGGCGGTGTGCCGCCTCGGCCTCGGCCTGGGCGCGGACCGCCACGCCGAGTGCGCGCGCCCGGCCGGCCACGGCGCGCGCCAGCCAGGCGGCCAGGCCGCCATAGAGCGCCAGCATGGCCAGCATGTAAGGCCCCACGGTCCACCAGGTGGCCAGGCGCAGCGGCGCCAGTTGGGCGGCGGGCAGGTGGGCAGCCACCAGCCAGGTCGGCACCCTGGACGCGGCTAGGCCGTCGGCCGCCTTGAACGGGTACACAGTGCTCCAGGTCCACAGGCCGTCGGCCAGCTCGACCTGGCCGGACGGGGCAGCGGCGATGGCCTGCCAGGCGGCCGGGTTGCGCCTGGCCAGGGTGTCCTCGCTGCCGTACATGAAACCCCATTCACCTTCCGAATCGGGGCTTTTCAGCCAGTAGCCGTCGCCGTCCAGCAGCATGGTGTGGTCGCGCGCCTCGACCAGGCTGTCGACGAAGGCGTCGAGCAGCCAGCCGGCGGCGAGGTCGAGCACCAGAAGGCCGCCATCCGGCCCGGCGGCCGGGGTAGCGAGGCTCAGCTCGGGCCGGTGTGGCACCACCACGGCGCCTTCCACACGTGCCAGGGTCATGGCGGTGACGTACACCTCGCCCGTCCCCAGGCCATGGCTGGCCCGCAGGATGCCGCCGTCGTCCAGCCGTTCCGGCGGCGCGCGCCGCACCGGCTGGCCGCCGACGTTGTCGAGGTGCAGGCGCTCGCGGCCCCAGGCGTCGAAACGGCGCAGCCGGCCGTAGTGGCCTTGGTGGGCAATCAGGCCGGCGAAGGCCGCCTCCAGACCGCCCCGTCCTGGTGCATCGGCGTCCGCCAGGGTGCGCAGGTGGCGCAGCGGCGCCTGCAGTTCGCCGTCCAGCCGGCGCACCGCCGCGACCACGCTGCCGATCTCGCCGGCCCGCACCAGGGCCATCTCGGCGGCGATCCGCTCCTGGCCGAGATACCAGGCCCCGCCGACGATCAGCAAGACCACGGGGGCGAACAAGAGCAGGAACAGGCGACTGGGAAAGCCGCCCTCTGCGGGTGCGCGATGGTCGTATGCGAACATGGCCGTCTCCTCATGGCAGGCGCGGCCGGCAGGCCCCGGCCGCGCCGTATGGAGGAAGGACAAGCAATATGCGGGCCGGACTTCAGCCCGAGTTGAGCCGGCCGATCGCCATGCGCATCCACCACACCGCGACGAGGCCCGGAACCGCCATGACCACTGTGAAGACGAAGAAGGCCGGCCAGCCTATGCTCTCCGACAGCACGCCCGAGAGCGGGCTGACGTAGATGCGGCCGACCGCGGCGAAGGCCGACAGCAGGGCGTAATGGGTGGCGGTGAAGCGGTGATTGCACAGGCCCATCAGCAGGGCGACGAAGGCCGCCGTACCCATGCCGCCGCTGACGTTCTCGAAGGCGATGACGGCCACCAGCATGAGGTCGATCTGACTCGCCGTGTCGAGGGCGACGAAGCCGAGGTCGAAGGGCGGCAGGGTGAGGCTGCCCCAGGCGCCACGGCCCGACACGGCGAGCAGCCAGAAGCCGAAGTTGGACACCAGCTGCAGGATGCCGAACCACATGAGGGCGCGGTAGAGCGAGATGCGCAGCATCAGCGCTCCCGCCACCAGGGCGCCGATGATGGTCAACCAGATGCCGATGATCTTGTTGACGATGCCCACCTCCGCCTGGCTAAAGCCCATGCCCTTGAGCAGGAAGGGGGTGGTGAGCGAACCGGCAAAGGCGTCGCCCAGCTTGTACAGGATGATCAGGAGCAGGAAGGCCAGCGCCCCCGACTGGGCGAAATAGCTGTCCAGCGAGCGGTTCAGGGTCTCGAAGCCGGCCCGGCGCGCGGCCCAGTAGCCCAGCGGCAGGGCGGCGGCGAGCTGGGCCAGGATGAACATGAGCTGCAGCCACTTGTTCGGGCTGGCCGGATCGAGGCCCAGGCCGAGCAGGACGAGGCGGGCGGCGAACCAGCCCACCACGAAGCCGGCCAGCATGGCGGCAAAGCCGGCCAGCTCCTTCTTCGGGTCGGAGGCGAGCGGCCGCGATTCGCCCGCCACCGAGGGCAGCAGGGTGAGCGAGATCAGGGCCGCCGCCGCCATGATGCCGGCCATGGTCACATAGACGCGCGGCCAGCTCTGCCACTGTTCGGCCCAGATCAGGCTGACGCCGCCCGAGACGATCATCGCCAGGCGGTAGCCGAACACCGACAGCGAACCGCCCAGGCCACGCTCCCTGGCCGCCAGCACGTCGGTGCGGTAGGCGTCGATCACCACGTCCTGGGAGGCGGACAGGAAGGCGATGGTCAGGGCGGCCAGGGCGAACAGGGCGGCGTTGGCCTGGATCGACAGGCCCGACATCCAGACCAGCGCCGCCGCGATGGCCAGTTGCGTAAGCACCAGCCAGCCGCGCCGGCGGCCCAGCCAGGGCGGCTCGAAGCGGTCCATGAGCGGCGCCCAGAGGAACTTGAAGGTGTACGGAATGCCGACCAGGCCGAGGAAGCCGATGGTGGCGATGTCCACCCCGTCCACCGCCAGCCAGGCCTGCATGGCCTGACCGGTCAGCGCCAGCGGCAGGCCGGAGGCGAAGCCGAGGAAGAGGACGGCGGCGAGGCG
>JAQVJE010000018.1:23524-26635 GCA_028695325.1 Gallionellaceae bacterium | reverse complement strand
TTAAACTGACATAACCGTAATCCCGCCCCGCACCGCATGCAAGCCAGCGAATTCCGCGCCCAGCCCGGCACCCTATATATCGTCGCGACGCCGATCGGCAACCTGCGCGACATCACCCTGCGCGCGCTCGACATACTGAAGACGGTCGACCTCGTCGCCGCCGAGGACACCCGTACCACCGGCGGCCTGCTTGCCGCCCATGGCATCGCGGCCCGGCTGGTCGCCTGCCACGAGCACAACGAGCGCACGGCGGCGGCCGAACTGGTCGCCCGCCTGCAGGAAGGCCGTTCGGTGGCCCTGGTCAGCGACGCCGGCACGCCGGGCGTCTCCGACCCCGGCGCCGTGGTGGTACGCGCCGCGCGCGCGGCCGGCATCGCCGTGGTGCCACTGCCCGGGCCCAGCGCAGTGGCCACCGCGCTGTCGGCGGCCGGCCTGGCGGAGGGCCACTGGCTGTTCCACGGCTTCCTGCCGCACAAGGCGGGCGAGCGCCGGCGCGTGCTGGAGACCCTGGCCGGCCTGCCGCAGGCGCTGGTGTTCTATGAGTCGCCGCACCGCATCCTCGATACCGTGGCCGACCTGGCCGCCGTGCTGGGTGGCGGGCGCCGCCTGGTCATCGCCCGCGAGCTGAGCAAGCGCTTCGAGCAGTTCCACGACTGCGTCCTGGCCGAGGCGGTCGACTGGCTCAAGGACGACGACAACCGCCAGCGCGGCGAGTTCGTCCTCATCGTGTCCGGCCGTCCGGCGGCGGCCGACGACGGCATGCAGGAGGCCACGCGGGTGCTGGATATCCTTCTGGAAGACCTGCCGGCCAGCCAGGCCGCCCGCCTGGCGGCGCGCATCACCGGCGCCAAGAAGAATGCCCTGTATGATCTGGCGCTGAAGCGCGGCGACCTTAAGACCGTGACGAGTGACGAGTGACAAAGTGACAGACAAGCTGACCCTTACCCTGCCGGACGACTGGCACCTGCACCTGCGCGACGGCGAGGCGCTCGCCGCCGTGCTGCCCGACACCGCGCGGCGCTTCGGCCGCGCCGTCGTCATGCCCAACCTGAAGCCGCCGGTGCGCACAGTGGCCGAGGCGGCCGCCTACCGTGACCGCATCCTGACGGCGCGCCCGGCCGGCTCCGCCTTCGAACCCCTGATGACGCTCTACCTGACCGACAACACCACGGCGGCGGAGATCGCCCATGCGAAGACGAGCGGCTTCGTCCACGCCGTGAAGTACTACCCGGCCGGCGCCACCACCAACTCCGATTTCGGTGTCTCGGCGGTGGAGAAGGCGTATCCCGCCATCGAGGCGATGGCGGCACAGGGCCTGCCGCTACTGGTGCACGGCGAGGCCACCGACCCCGAGGTCGACGTCTTCGACCGCGAGGCGGTGTTCATCGACCGCGTCCTGACGCCCCTGCTGGCGCGCTTCCCCCGCCTGAAGCTGGTCCTGGAGCACACCACCACCCGCCAGGGCGTCGAGTTCGTGCGCGGCGCCGGCGCCAACGTCGCCGCCACCCTGACCGCCCACCACCTGCTGTACAACCGCAACGCCATGTTCCGGGGCGGCATCCGGCCGCATTACTACTGCCTGCCGGTGCTCAAGCGCGAAGAACACCGCCGCGCCCTGGTCGAGGCGGCCATCTCGGGCAGCCCGAAGTTCTTCCTCGGCACCGACAGCGCGCCGCATGCCCAGGCCGCCAAGGAGTGCGCCTGCGGCTGCGCCGGCATCTACACCGCGCACGCCGCCCTCGAACTCTATGCCGAGGCCTTCGAGGCGGCAGGCGCACTCGACCGCCTGGAGGGTTTCGCCAGCCACTACGGTGCGGACTTCTATGGGCTGCCGCGCAATGCCGGTAAGATCACCCTCGTCAAGGCGCCCTGGGAGGTGCCGGTCGATCTCGGCTACGGCGTCGGCCGCCTGGTGCCGTTGCGCGCCGGCGAGGCGATGAACTGGAAGATCGCGGAGGTGCGGGATGTCCGAACTGCAGGCTGAGAGCCCCTATTTCAAGTACGTCGTCGACCTGCTCAAGCTGCTGCTGGAGAAGGGCGGTTCCGACCTCTTCATCACTGCCGGCGCGGCGCCGGCCATCAAGGTCAGCGGCGAGATCGCCCAGGTCGGCAGCAAGCCGATCAGTCGCGAGCAGGCCGAGGAGATCGTTTCCGCGGTGATGAACGAGAAGCAGCGCGCCGAGTTTCGCGAGACCAAGGAATGCAACTTCGCCCTCAGCCTGTCGGGGGTGGGGCGCTTCCGCATGAACGCCTACGTGCAGCGCGGCTCGGCCGGCCTGGTGGCGCGGGTGATCACCACCACCATCCCCAAGCTGGAAGATCTCAACATACCCACCTCCATCTACGACCTGGTCATGGAGAAGCGTGGCCTGGTGCTCATGGTGGGTGCCACCGGCTCCGGCAAGTCGACCACCCTGGCGGCCATGATCGGCTACCGCAACCACAACTCGCACGGCCACATCATCACCATCGAGGACCCGATCGAATACGTCCATCCGCACGACGGCTGCCTGGTCATGCAGCGCGAGGTGGGGGTGGACACCGACAACTGGTTCATCGCACTCAAGAACACCCTGCGCCAGGCCCCGGACGTGATACTGATCGGCGAGATACGCGACCGCGAGGGCATGGACTACGGCATCGCCTTCGCCGAGACCGGCCACCTCTGCCTGGCCACCCTGCACGCCAACAATGCCAACCAGGCCCTCGACCGCATCATCAACTTCTTCCCCATGGACCGCCGCCCCCAGCTGCTCATGGATCTGTCGCTCAACCTCAAGGCCATCATCTCGCAGCGCCTGGTTCCCAAGATCGGCGGCGGCCGCGTGCCGGCGGTGGAGATCATGATCGCCACGCCGCTGATCTCCGACCTCATCCTCAAGGGCGAGGTGCACGAGATCAAGCCCATCATGGCGAAGTCGCGCGACCTCGGCATGCAGACCTTCGACCAGTCGCTGTTCGACCTCACCATGTCCGGCCAGATCGAGGCCGCCACCGCGCTGCGCTACGCCGACTCGCCCAACGACCTGCGCCTGACCCTCAAGCTCAAGGGCGGCGACAAGTTCAAGGAAGGTGTCGACGATTCCGGCCTGGAGATCGTGTAGACTCGGG